>JAHELX010000055.1:0-4053 GCA_024643945.1 Anaerolineales bacterium | reverse complement strand
GTGATAATGCCATTAGAGACAAGGTCGATGTAGTCGGAGACCTCGATGACATTCACCTCCAGGCCAGCTTGGGTTAATTGCACCGGCTCATTGGCGATGTAGATGATGGCGGCGTCCACTTGCCCCTGGCTGACGGCCTCGGCCTGGGTAAACCCGATGACTTCCAGGCGGATCTTGGTCTCATCCAGTCCAGCCGCGTAGACCAATCCTTTCCAGCCCACATAGCTGGCCCCAAATAAAGCGGGGGTGCCTACCGAGTGCCCCTCCAGCTTTGCCGGTGAGTCGATGCCCATCTTGGAGAGAGACATTACGCCCACCGGGAATCGCTGGTACCACTTCATCACGTAGACTACGGGTAGCTTTTGCGCGCGCGCCAAAATCACCTGGTCGCCGCTGGCAACAGCAAACTGCCGCTCTCCTTGGGCTGTCAGCGCCACGAAGTCGTTTTCAAAGCCGTATTCCAGGGCCACCTCCAGGCCTTCTTCGGCGTAAAAGCCCTTGGCCTGGGCTACGTAAAGGGGCGCAAATTGCACGTTCGGGATGTAACCGACGCCCAGGTCAATGTGCTCTAACTCGGTTGGAACCTGGGCAGCAGCGGTTTCGGTAGCCGCCTCTGTGGGTGCTGCCGTCGTCGGCCCGCTGCCGGCGGCTGGTCCGCAGGCGACGAGGGACAGAACGCTGAGGGCTGTTAAAAGGAGAAGAAGCTTGGGCATCGTTGAGTCACCTTTCTGTGAGCGTTAGAAAGTACTGGTGAAAACGGTCGTCGTCTGCCAGTTCGGGATGAAAAGCAGTCCCCAGCAAGTGCCCTTGCTGCACGGCAACGATAGTAGCGCTTGAGGAGCCGACACTTGCAAGACTGGCCACTACCTCCACGCCGGGGCCGACATCGGTCACCAGAGGGGCTCGGATGAACACTGCCCGGAAGGGACGCTGGGGCTCGGCCAGGACAGGTATCGTCAGGTCGGCCTCGAAGCTGTCTACCTGACGGCCAAAGGCGTTGCGCTGTACCCGCACGTCCAGCGCTCCAATGAGCGGCTGCTTGCGTCCTATGTCGCGAGCCAGCAAAATGAGGCCAGCGCAGGTGCCCCACATGGGAAGGCTATTGCCTGCCAGGTCACGCAGCGGCTCCAGCAATTGATATTCGATCGCCAGCTTACCCATGGTGGTGCTCTCGCCACCGGGCAAGATCAGCCCATCCAGCCCGGCCAGGTGTTGCGGCAGGCGGACTTCGTTTGCATCGGCCCCGAGTCGCCGCAGGATGCGGATGTGCTCGCGGAAATCTCCTTGCAGGGCCAAAACGCCGATGCGCGCCATAGGATCACCAGCCTCGTTCTGCCAGCAACTCGGCTTCCGGGATAGCGCTGATCTCAATGCCGACCATGGCCTCGCCCAGCCCACGGGAGACGCGAGCGATGATTCCGGGATCATTGTAGTGGGTCGTGGCCTCGACGATGGCCTTGGCCCGGCGAGCCGGGTCGCCGCTCTTGAAGATGCCGCTGCCGACGAAAACGCCATCCACGCCGAGCTGCATCATCAGGGCCGCGTCGGCCGGCGTGGCGATGCCCCCGGCTGCGAAGTTGACCACCGGTAGCGTCCCAGTCTCAGCCACCTCTTTCACCAGCTCATACGGCGCGCCGATCTCTTTGGCGTAGGCCATCCATTCCTCTGGAGGCATCGTCGTCAGGCGGCGCATTTCACCCAGCACAGCCCGGGCGTGGCGCACCGCCTCGACCACATTGCCGGTGCCGGCTTCGCCCTTGGTCCGGATCATGGCCGCTCCTTCGCCGATGCGCCGCAGTGCTTCGCCCAGGTTGCGGCAACCACAGACGAAGGGGACTTTGAAGGCGTGTTTGTCTACGTGGTGTGCTTCGTCGGCCGGAGTCAGCACCTCGCTCTCGTCAATATAGTCGACGCCCAGCGCCTCGAGCACCTGCGCCTCGACAAAGTGCCCGATACGACACTTGGCCATCACCGGGATGGTAACTGCCTCCATAATCCCCACGATTTTCTCGGGGTCGGCCATACGAGCCACACCCCCCTGGGCGCGAATGTCGGCCGGCACCCGCTCCAGCGCCATCACCGCGCAGGCACCCGCGTCTTCGGCAATACGCGCCTGCTCGGCATTGGTCACGTCCATGATGACGCCCCCTTTGAGCATCTGGGCCAGGCCGGCTTTCACCCGGAACGTACCTGTCTCTGTTGCATTTGTGTTCATAGTTTTCTCTCCTATGATATTTTTTTGGTAGGGCAGGGAGTCAGGGAATCAGGAACCAGGGAATCAGGGAGTCAGGAAATGAGGGATCGGGAGATTGGGGATCAGTCCACATGCCGAGATTTCCTGATTCCCCGATTCCTGATTCCTGATTCCCTGATCCCTGATTCCCTGACTCCCTGATCCCCCGATCCCCTGCCCCCATTACCCACGCCATCGCAGCAGCCACATCTCTAACAACATCACCGCGCTATACAGAACCAGAGCGATCATGACCAAGGCAAAGATGGCGACGAAGACCAAAGGGGTGTTGAAAAGTCCGCGTGCCTGGTTGATAAGGAAACCCAATCCCTGGTCCGCCCCCACGAATTCGCCGACTACGGCTCCGACTACCGCCAGGGTGACCCCGATCTTCAGCCCGCCGAATAGGACGGGCAACGCCGCCGGCACTTCCAGCATGCGAAAGGTCTGCCAGCGGCTGGCTCCCAGCGAGCGCATTAAATCGCGCATATCTTCTTCCACCGAGCGCATGCCGACAATAGTATTGACTAACATTGGGAAGAAGACGATGAGGGCGCTGACCAGTACCTTGCTCAACCGGCCCGATCCGAACCAAATGATCAACAGGGGCGCGATAGCCACTACCGGCACCGATTGGGAGGCGACAATGTAGGGGGCGAGCAATCGCTCCAGCAACCGGCTCCTGGCCAATGCGTAGCCCAGGGTCGTGGCCGCAACCAGCCCCAATCCCAGGCCGGCAAAAACCTCCGACAGTGTCACCTTGGCGTGGCGCCAGAGGGTGCCGTCGGCCAGTACCCGCATCAGCGTGCTTGCCACGTCGCCTGGCGAGGGAAGGATAAAGGTCGGGTAGTTCCCCAGCCAGACTACTGCCTGCCACACACCCACAAACAGTATCAGCACGATGGGCACCATCAAAAGGTCGGGACGACGCTGCCATTGGCGGCCGAAAAAGGCCCGAAGCCTGGCCTCACCTTTCAAACGCTGAAGCGGGCGTTGCTCTGCCCGGACTATGTCTCCAGGAGTGCTCTGTACCCCGTGGGCACTTTGTACCTCTCGGACACTTTGTACCCCGCGGGCACTTCGTACCCCATGGGCACTTCGTACCCCGCGGGCACTTCGTACCTCGTGGGCACTTCGTACCCCTCGGGCACTTCGTACCCCTCGGGCACTTCGTACCCCTCGGGCACTTTGTACCCCTCGGGCACTTCGTACCTCGTGGGCACTTCGTACCCCTCGGGCACTTTGTACCCCTCGGGCACTTCGCTCTCGCATGGTTAAACTCCTCATAGCTAAACTCCTCGCAAAATAAATGCCCCGATCCATTCACGGACTTCGGGGCATAAATATCGCGCTTGTCTGTCTGCGTGTCCAACCATTGGCGTGCGATAGGCACGTCACCCGACCCTCATAGGGCTACAAAAAAACCGAAGGCTTTTGGGCCTTCGGGGACGTACGCACATGACACCACAATGCGCAGGTGGCACACGGCACTTCTAACCTTCTTCTATCCGGACTATACCGTCGGCCCCGGCCTTTCACCGGATCCTGCTTGCCAGAGGTAAGCTCGCGGGCTTGGTCGTCCAGTAGCCAGTAGTCAGTAACCAGTAATCAGTAGTCAGATATCTCTGCCTACTCCCTACTCCTTACTTAACTTCCTTACCGCCGATCGGGAATTGCCCCTCACCTGATGGGACTCACCCTGCCCCGAAGGTTTATTGTATTCAGTTGTGGCTATTATATTTGATTGTGATAGAGATGTCAAACGCAAGCTCCCCAAAACTGAAATGCACGCCTCCTGGCAGCGGAACGCGGCGCCGGAG
>JAHELX010000546.1 GCA_024643945.1 Anaerolineales bacterium | reverse complement strand
CGCTGGCGCCTCCACTCGAGTCGCCGCTGAAGCTGCCCGTCACGGTGGCCCCGCCCACCGGCGCGCCGCCGGCATCCACGACGGTTACCGTGGCCTCGGCGTGGTAGTAGGGACCGCCGTTGGGCACGACCGCCATATCGATGCGTTCCACGTGCATCTCGACAGTCGGAACGGAGGTGGCGGTCGGCGTAGCTGTGGGGGTCGGCGTTGGAGTGGGTGCGCGGCCGCCGGCCGCGAGCCATTGGTAGGCGACCTGCACGTCCAGGCGGCCATTGCCGTAGCTGTTATCAGGCCCCAAAGCGCCCAGGTCCACCGCAGTGTTGATCAGCGCTGCTTCCTGGTCGGCTGCGGTCAGATTAGGAAAGGCGCTTAACAGGAGAGCCAGCGCCCCCGCGGTGTGGGGTGCGGCCAGCGAGGTGCCGGTAGGGTTATAATACCCGCCCGCCAGGTCACTGGTACGGATGCTTACGCCGGGGGCGACTATCTCGGGGAACACGGTCTGCGCCTCGCCGCAGGCAGAAGGTCCGCGGCTGCTGTACGCGTACATCGAGTCGCTGTCGTTGGTGGCTCCCACGGCCAGGGCCTCCGGGTTGTTGGAGGGGCTGGCGCTCGTCCCACCCCCGGGCCCGAAATTCCCGGCGGCGAAAACGGGCACGATGCCGACGGCCCGTAAGCTTCTCAGATCGAGCTGAAATTCAAGGTCGCAGCCCGGATTGGCAAAGGTCCAGGAGTTGTTGACCACGTGTGGCGTGTCGGGGGTGCCCGGGTTGCCGTCAGGATCGAGCAGCCATTGGAAGCCGGCGTGGATGCCGGACACTGTGGCCGAACCCTGGTCGTTGAAGATCTTGACGGCGATCCACTGCGCCTGGGGCGCAACCCCAATGGCCGTTCCACCCGCGTCCCCGCCCACCATGACCCCCATGGTCCACGTGCCGTGACCGCTCAGGTCGGTCGGGGTGGCATGTTGGTCGTTGGGATCGAACCAACTGTTCGTCCCGCCCCGCCACTGGCTGGCCAGATCGGGATGGTAGCGGTCCACGCCGGTATCCATGTTGGCCACCACGATGCCCTGCCCTCGAATGCCCAGTTCCCAGAGGGCCGGGGCATTGACGACGGACAGATTCGGCTCCGGCGGGCCGCCAACCTGGAGAGCCGGCGCATAGAGGAGGGACACATCCAGTTGAGATGGACCCTCGGCGGCCTGGAGAGCCGGCGCCGGGATGGTCTCATCCGGCGTGATGCTGGCCACCAGGGGCAGCGCCGCCAATTCGTCAATCACATCCTGGGTGGCCGTCACGGCCAGGCCATTAAACACCCAGAATGATTGATACCCTGCGACTTTCCCCTCGGCGGCCCTGGCCTCCAGCAAGGCAATGATGGGTCGTTGGGTGGCGGCCGCCATATTTTGCAGGGCATTGATCACCTTTTCGATACGGATGCGCCGGTTGTTGTCGGTAATCGCCGACACGTTTGCCTGCGGTTTCAGGGTCACGATCACCGAGGTCATCTCCCCGGCCTGCAGTGAGCCCATGGCTTGCTGGACCTGCGGGGCTATCTTCTCAGTCCCATTGGTCAGCGAGTGACCCGTGGTCGCAGCCTGTGGATTCGATTGCAGGATGGCCTGAATCTCGGCCGCCGGCCGTTGGGCCTGGACGGTTTGGTCGATATGGATCACGGACAACAAGAAGGAAATAACGATGGCCAGTACAATGGCTTTTCTCATGGCATGACTCCAGTTTTTATTGCGCAATGATGGGCTCCAAGCGCAGGTCGCCGAAAAGGACCGTCACTGGCGTGCCGGGTTTGACTGCATTGCCCGTGTTGGGCAGCAGGAAGAACACGATTCCGCCATCTTCCAATTTGATGTTCTGGCGCATATCCTGCGGAGCCATCAAAGTCGTATCACTTGCCTCAATCCACAGGCTGGGGGTTCTGGCAGGGTCTTCCAACAGCTGCTTGGCTTTTTCTTCGTCCAGAATCTTTAAGCGGAAGTCGATCAGACCGCCGGCCGCGGTGACCCCGATCAGCCAGACGCGCAGGCCGTACTGCTCCTCCAGGGTGCTTTGCGAAATGAGGGGTGTGCTCAGTTTGGTAGTCACCACCTGGCGGGTGCTCCAGGTGCGGTAAGCGAAGAAAGAAACGGTCAATACCAGCAGGATGGCAAGCAGGATGAGGTACCTGAACCAGGGTTTTTTGTGCGTTTTCTCGGTGGCAGGACTGGCCCCTGCAAGATTTATTTTCACTTCTTCCATAGCATGTTCTCAGCGTTGTAGGTAGCGCCCGTGAAGTGTTGAAGCACATTCTCCTGGGCTGCGGGAAGCACCTTCGAAGGCGGAGGGCTTCCCGCAGCCTGTGGATGTCTTACCCGGCTGGAGGTCGGGCTGGTCATGAAACCCGTGCGGGCCTCCAGCCCAGGTTTTTCCGGCCGCCAATTACGGGCCGATCACCGTTCTACGGGTCGAGACGAAACTGTCGAAGTACATGGTGCCCGACGCAGCGCCGGTCAGACCGGCGGACGGCCCCAACTGTACCGCCTCTAGCAGGTTGGCGCTGGTATTCAGGCCGGGCAGCGTTTGCTGCAAGGTTCCATCGATGTACAGGCTGAAAGCGGCTGGGTTGCCGGACGCCCAGTCGATCTCGATGGCATGCCCCGCATTATTGCTGATGGTGAACCAGTTGGTGTTGGTGGTTCCGCCCGCTCTTAGCACCGAGCCGCGCACCTGGTAAGTGCCACCTTGGGCGTTTTGTCGGCGGTACTGCACCTGGAAGATGCTCGTGCCCGCCGCGTTCAGCCCAGAGAAGATCGTATACGCTTGGTTGTTGCCCGTGAGGGTGCTGTTGGGGTTAAAGTAGAAGCGGGCGTGGTAGCTGGGCTCAGCAACCGGCGTGTTATCGGTCACGTAGCCGGGGGTGTTGCCGGCGAGGACGGCCTGCATGCCATAGGTACCCTGCAGGGCCGACGCGGTCGTGACGCTGACCCCACCCCCTGTTGACCCCCCGTTCCAGGCCGAGAGGTTCCCGGACTCGAAGGCGTCGGCGAAGATGGCATCAGGATACACAACAGTGACAACCACCGATACAGCCGTGCTCCAGTTGCCGGCTGCATCCTTGGCCCGCACGTAGAGCGTATGGTCGCCTCGCGCCCAGCCAAGATCCATGAAATTGATGGTTGTGCTCAGGTTAATAGTCGGTGCGGGAGTGGCGATTGCGAATGGGTTGCCCATACCCGCGCCCGGGTCAGCTCCCTCGTACCATTCCGCTGCGACGATGTTGGAGTTAACACCCGCTGCGAGGGGGTCGGCAGCAATGGCCGTCAGGGTGAAGCTTGTGTTATTGTCAGCAGTCCCATTGGTCGGGTTCGGGTTGGCATCCACGTTGCTGACCACAGGTTTGGTCTTGTCGAAGACCAGGGTCGTGCTGTCAGTCGCGCCCCAGTTGCCGGCCGCGTCCTTGCCGTGCACGTAGATGGTGTGCGGGCCCTCGCTGAGTTGCATGATGGTGGAGAGCGGGATGTCGGCGTAGCCGGTCTCCGAGGGGCTATTGAAGGAGCCATCGCTGGCGACGAGAACAAAGCCTGTGCCGTCGGCACCAACCGAGTCGATGAAGCCCTCGGCGGTTTTGACGTTGGAGGCGCTGTCGGTCAGGGTAGCAGTTACCCGCACGGCCGGCGTGTTCGAGTTAAAGCCCAGCGTGCCATTGTTGGGGTTGGGTGCAGCGCTGACGCCGCTCGTGGCGGGCCCGATCTTGTCCAGCATGAGGGTGATCGTCCCAAACGGGCCCCAGTTGCCGAGCGCATCCTGGCTGTGCACCGAGACGACATGCGTGCCTTCCGCCAGTGCAGTTACGGTAGCAGCCGGGATGGTCGCGTTGAGACTGGCCACCGGCGCAGCCACATTGACCGTCATAGGCGTACCCGTCCCCGGAACTTCGGTTCCGTCGGCGTCGATGAAGTACTCGGCGGCCGTGACGTTGCTGTTGCCCGTGGCCCGGTCATCTCCGGTAGCCTTCAACGCCACATCGACCGATCCATTGCTCGGGTCTGGTGTCAGGCTGAGACCGCCGGTCGCCGGCCCGGCCTTGTCCAGGTTGAGCACGGCGAAGTTGAACGAGCCCCAGTTGCCGGCCGAGTTCTGGCCGTGGACGTAGATGGTGTGATTGCCGGCCGGCAGGCCGGCGAGGTCGGCCATAGCGATCGTCCCGGTGACACTCTCTGTCGCCGCGTCGAAGAGCCCGTCCACAGCGCTCATCGCCGTTCCCATCCCGTTGGCACCTTGCGAGTCGATGAAGAACTCGGCGGCAGTCACCGTGCCGGCCGCGTCGGTGATGGTGGAGGCGACTGTGACGTCCACCGACCCGTTGGTCGGGTTGGGTGTGAGCGTCACCGCGCCGATGGTCGGGCCGCCCTTGTCCAGGGTGAGCACCGCAGTCGCGAACGGCCCCCAGGCCAGGTTTGAGTCCTGGCCGTGGACGTAGATAGTGTGGCTGCCGCCGGGCAGGGCCGCCAGGGTCGCCGCCGGGATGGTGCCGGTGACACTCTCCGTCGCTGCGTCGAAGAG
>JAHELX010000545.1:649-4556 GCA_024643945.1 Anaerolineales bacterium | reverse complement strand
GCCAGCCGTAAACATTCGCGCCGCAAACGCTGCAGGTCGCCGGGATGGATTCCAGCGAGCGGTGGAAATAGCCGCACGTAGGGCAGACGGCGTAGTGATACGTGGGCCAGTCTCGCCCCGGCCGCTTGTAGATGCCGCCGCTGACCCAGATGCGTTTGGCAGCCACTACCTCACCGCCGGGCGCGTATTCAGAGAGAGCGACGCGCAGGTCGCGCTGCAGTTCAACTTGACGGGCTTCGGGCAGGTCCACATAGTTGGTGCGCAGCTCCACCACGTCGGTGGGGAAGCCATACTTGGGCAGCACGTTGCGCGAGCCCAGAAAGCCCAGCAGGTCGCGCCCCTGCACGGTGTACGCCACACGCTGGAAGTGTTGGCTGCGCCGATAATCCCGCTCCCGAGCCGCTTCTTCTTCCAACTGTCTGAACAATGCCAGATCTTCGGTCACCTCGCGGGCCGCAGCATCCAGAATGGGTACCTCGTCGGTCGGCGCATCGGTCCCCTCCTGCCACAGTCGACTGAGCCAGTCCCAGCCTTCAATCCCCAGTTCGTCCTGCAGTTGAGGGGGCACAATGCGGCGCAATGCTTCCAGCACCTCGACCGGGTGTCCGGTTGCGTACCGGCGCAGCAACTCAGGACCGGGTGGGCTGCCATCGTCCGGATCAAAGAATTCGCCAACTTTGCTGAACAAGCGACCCTCCTCCCAATAGGCGCGGCGCAGGAAGGCGGCAAAGAGGACAGAGTGGACGTGGCGGCGCACGATCTTCTCGTTGGAGACGACCACCGAGGGGGGACGGATCTTGCCGGCTACGATGCGCTCGGGCCGGGCGTAGTGAGTCAGGTCGTGGGAGCGACGCTGGGCATAGGTCAAGGCGAAGGCGGCCGAATCGGTGCGCCGTCCGGCCCGCCCGGCGCGCTGGACGTAGTTGGCGGTGGTGGGCGGCACGTTGCGCATCAGGACTGCCTGTAGCTCGCCCACGTCCACACCCAGTTCGAAGGTCGTCGAGCAGCTCAGCGCGTTCAATTCGCCCTGGATGAACTGCTCCTGTACTTTGGATGCCTGGCTGCTGGTCCATTGGGCGGTGTGCTCCTGGGCGCTGAAGGGGATGGGCTGCATATGCTGGTAGAGATGGCGGTAGTGGTTGTGCACCCAGCCCGGGGCCTGGATGTCAAGCGGCTCCAGCCGCCCGGGACAGCGGTAGGCCGGGCAGACGCCGCGCAGATTGATGTGGAACACCGAGCGGCAATGACTGCAACGGTAGCAACTCGTTGCGGCTTCCTCCACCGGCACCACTTCCCAGAAACGGTGGCTGATACGGTGCACCAGACCCTCGCGAGAGAGATTCTCAGTGGGCAGATGCTCTCGCCACACCGTGCCCGTACCGGTCAGATTCTCCCAGATGCCACGCAATGTCTCGGTGGCGACCCGCGTTAGCTCGGCCTCATCGTCAGGAGCATCCGCTCCGACCGAGTTGAGCAGCTTGAGCAAGATATCCAGGCGACGGTTGCTGCCCCGTGAGGGAAGCCAGCCGAAGATGCCCCTCTTGGAACTGGCTCGCCCCTCACGCATATAGAGCGAGCGATTGCGTGGGGCGAAGGCCTCGTCGCGGGGGTCGACGTTGGAGGGAAAGGTGATCGCCCCTTGTTGGCGCAGCGTGTCCAGTAGCAGTTCGATCAGGTGCCAGGCCTCCTCGGGTGAGAGGTTCCAGGGCGGCTCCAGCAAGGGATCCGGCGCGGCCCAAGCGCTGGGCCGCGCCAGCCGGAATTGGACCAACCCCAATCCCTCCAGACTGATGCGCCGGTCCCAGGCGATTAGCTCTTGCATCAGCCAGGTGCTCATCAAGCGCCGCCGCTCGTCGTAACTCTGCCGCTGGGTGAACTGGCCGGCGGCCTCGGCCTGGTTCAACAGGCGATCCACCACATCTTGCACGCGCAGCCGCCCGGCCCGCTCAACCTGGTCCTCAAGCAGTGTCTTAAGGATCAGACGTCGGCGTAGAAGCTGGCCGTAAGTGCGCTCCATATAGGGAGCGAAGAAAGCTGCGTCCTGGCGGCTGTCGGCGAAGGAAAGCAGCTTGCGGCCCTGGCCGGGCTTGTCGGCCATCTCCTCGTCGTCGGCAGGGGGCAGGTTTTGGTACAGGGCAGTGGCCAGCACGCTGACCGGTGCATCCTGGCCGGTGAGAAACCGGTGCACGATGCCCGACGGGCTGCGCGCGCTGCAGGCCAGGCAGCGGGTCAGTTCCGGCTTACCTTGCAGGTCCACGTAGTGAATCACCAGCCGCTGATCGGAGGGGCAACCACAGCCAGGGGAGACGTGCCCCCCTTCGGCGATGGCGCCACAATGCAGGCAGAGAGTGTACGGCGCCCGCTCTTCCGCAGCCAATTCATCCAGATCCTCTTCGGCAGCCACCGCTTCGTCTTCGTCCAGCCCCGCCAACTGATCGGTCAGGACGAAGTAGGCCCTCTGGCCGCGCATATCGTCAGTCTGGGCCCCCAAATCCTGTAGATGGACGATGTCGCTTCCCCGTTGCCTGGCGAGACGCCCAACCAGATACGCCGCCCCACAACGGGGACAGGTAGCCAACTCGAAGACGCGGGATGCACAGTGCGGGCAAGTCTCGCGCCGGGTGAGAAACAGCCGCTCCGCTCCAGTTTCGAGTTGTTTAGTTGCGAGTTGCGAGTTTTCGGCGGGGCCGGGATGGAGGGCGATGTTCAAGCAGGCGAAAGCTCCCTCCAACGCCCGGGCGAAAACGTGGTAGCGCGCCGGCAGCAGCGATAGATGGTCAGGACCGGGCCGGGCGCGGACGGCCAGGTTCACCAGGTGGATGAGATGCTCAGAGGCGTCGTCGAGTTCGGGAAAGATCTTAGGTGACAACGTGTTAAGGAAACGCGGCTCCTGTTCCAGGGCTTCTTGCAAGCGGCGCAGGCGGCCGTCACCACGGAGTAAGGCGTGCAAGCCGGCATTGACAGCATCCGTCCTGCCGGGCAGGGAACTGCTTCGCTCGTATGCACACCGGCGGGCTTGCGCAATGATCTCAGCCGGAACCCCGCCGACATGGGCCGCTTCCAACACGGCCACAATCGGATCAGGGGCATCCATCGCCGCGTCCAGAGCATGGTATAGCCCGGGCGCGCCCTCGCCCCAGATCGGGCCCTGGGCGTCAGCGGGAATCCGGGTGGCTTCGACCACGTCCTGGCGATCGGCGTCATCAGCTTCCCATTCGAAAGGCTCGCCGAACAACTCACCGGCGAATCGGGCTGCATCCGGATAGTCCTCCACGCCCCGGCCCAGCGTGGCGCTGGTGGCCAGGCAGCGCAGGCGGCCCGGCTGGCTGGCCACCACCCGGTCTTTCAGGCGGCGCAGCAGCATGGCGATCTCGATGCCCGAGGCGCCGTCGTACACGTGCGCCTCGTCCAGAACGACGAAGCGCCAGAAGCGGGCGCTCTCGCCGTCGAAGAACTCGTTGTCCACCGGGCGCAGCAGCAGGTACTCCAGCATGGCATAGTTGGTCAGCAGCAGGTGGGGCGGCGACTCGCGCAACCGGACGCGGCTGATGAGTTCGTTGTCCAGGATCGGCTCGCGCGGAAACTGGTCGCGGAAGCTCTTTTCGGCATCCTGGTCGCCCTCGCGCGTCTCGCCCGTGTAGCGGCCGAAGGTGATGTCGGGGAAGTTGTGCAACACCCGGCGCAGGCGTTTGAGCTGGTCGTTGGCCAGGGCGTTCATGGGGTACAGGAGCAGGGCGCGCACCCCGGGCGACAGCGTCCCGGCCGCCCGCTCGCGCAGCAGGTGATCGAGGATGGGGATGAGGAAAGCCTCGGTCTTGCCGCTGCCGGTGCCGGTGGCTACCACCAGGTTGCGCCCGTCGCGGACCGCCTTGACGACCGCCTGTTCCTGGTGCAGGTAAAGGGGGCG
>JAHELX010000545.1:0-639 GCA_024643945.1 Anaerolineales bacterium | reverse complement strand
ATCAGAGTGCAGGACCCCCGCTTCGATGAGTTGGGCGATGCTGTGCCCGGTTTGGAAGGGGGGCGAGGCCTCCAGCAAGGGACCTTTGACCACCATTTCCGGCTGCTCCAACGCCTGCCAGAATTGGTCACGCAGGTCGCGGTCCTGGAACGGATAGGCGGTTTTCAGGTAACGCAGGTAGCTGTCCCGGATCAGGGCGGTGGTTTGTAGCGGATGTAGTGGATTGGGCATACGGTACTCCAGTTTCGAGTTTCGGGTTTCGAGTTTCGGGTTTCGAGTTTCGAGTTTCGAGTTAATGGGTAACCCGCTCGCAGATAGCAACTAGAAACTCACAACTCAAAACTCGAGACTACATTAGCACATTGCGCGGCGCGCGGGCGCTGTATTTGGGAGGCTGGACGGACAGGAAGACCGACTTGTGCTCAATAGCGAATTGAGGGCTCAGCCCACCGTGAGCGGCCCGGTTGTGATCACTCCGCAACAAGTCCACATCTGAGGTGATAAAACAGCAACCCTGTGCCTTGGTGCAGCGGTACAGCTTTTGCGCTCGCTCAAACTGGAGCTTGCAGCGATCTTCTAATACCTCAACCGTCACCGGTTCCGCGTCGTGCCGAGGGCGCAGAATGACACCCAGCCGGT
>JAHELX010000054.1 GCA_024643945.1 Anaerolineales bacterium | reverse complement strand
GGCTGGCGAATCGCGAGGAATTGATCAACATGGTGCAAGCTATTCTGGGCCAGAGAGAGGCTGATTATTGGTTGGAGGCCTTCCGTGAGGCTCAGATTCCCAGCGGGCCGATCAACTCCGTACCTGAGACGCTGACGCACGCCCAGATCCTTGAGCGTGGTTTCGTCGTAGAACTGGAGCATCCGCTGGCGGGATGGGTAAAATCGTTGGGTAACCCGATCCATTTCTCTGGCACGCCCGTCAGTTATCACCTGCCACCTCCTACCCTGGGCGAGCACAACGCGGCGATTTTGGGTGAGTTGGGATTCACACCGGGGGAGGTCAGCCAATTCGAGGCACAAGGCATCATTTAGTAAAATGTAGTTTCGGAGCGACATAGATGCTGCAGGCAGCTTCCGTCAGCCGACCTGTCAAACAGAGATTGCACGACCGGGGATTCGCCGGCCGGGTGCTCAGCGTCCATCGGGTGGCCTGCAATCTGGTGGATGATGAAAGGAATGTGATCACGTTGCTGTCGCCGGCGGTGGGGGATGGACCGTTCAGTATTACGGTTAATACCAGTTTCAACGGCATAGCAGTTGGCGACCCGGCCCGCGCCGATGAGAATCGGCTCGTCGTTGGAGAGCTGATGGTGAGGCTGGACGGCGCATCCACCTGGGAGCCCAGCCCGGATTGGCCTTGGCTGCGAACGCCCAGGGAGCGCATCGCAGCCAATTTCCTGGCTTTTGACGAGTGGACGCCAACGGCCATCTGGGGTGGGTTGGCTCACGTTACTGGCGCCGACCAGCATGCAGAGGGCAAGCCAACTTTTATGGCCCGTCTGGCGCGGGGCAAAGAGGCCTATAGTCGCCTCATCGTCGCAGGGCTGGGTGAAGGAAAGCGTGATGCCTTAGTGGAGGGAGCCAGGTTGCTGGCTGGCCTGGGGCCGGGCGGCACTCCTGCCGGCGACGACTTCCTGGTCGGCGTGATGGCTGCCATCTGGCTGTTGGGAGACAAGTCCGCCGCCCTCGCCATTGCTGAAACGGCCGCCCCCCGTACCTCGGCGCTGAGCGCCGCATTTTTGCGTGCGGCCGGGCGTGGCGAGTTTATCGCCCCCTGGCATAGGTTGCTGGGAGCACTGGCGGCTGGTGACCCTGCTCAGGTGGAAACAGCGGCGATGGCCGTAGAAAGCTTTGGTGCCTCTTCGGGCGCCGACGCCCTGGATGGCTTTATCCTGGCCGGGCGACACCTGTTGGCTCATTCATACATTACATATTAAAAACCAATTAGTACCCCATCACAGGGATTATGATATGATACAGATTACGCCCATGAGGCCGAATCTAACTTGTCAAAATCACTTTGATGGGGCATTAGCAACCGAGGGAACTATTATGAGCGAGCAGATCATTGTAACCATCAACCGTCGAGACCGCACCATGGTCTTTCCGGTGAGCGAACGAGACAAGTTGCGTGAGGTGCTCAAAGATCGCATCTGGTGGGACCGGCGCAGTAACCGTTGGGCTGGTCGTGGGGACGTGGAAGAATTGAAAGAAATCCTCGAAAAGGCAGGCTACCAGGTCAAACTGATCGGGGCAGCTTGAGCGTGCTGTGCTCCAATGCCTGGATACAGAACCCCGGTTCCCCTATCTTGACTACCAGCGTAGGGGAACCGGGGTTGTCGTCTATATACACGAGACACGATATCACAATCCCTGTGACGGGTACTAGTGCCCCATCAAAGTGATCTTGATAAGCCCGATTCAGCCGCCATGGGCGTGGCCTTGGTATATCATAATCTCTGTGATGGGGTACTAGTGCAAAATCTTGCTCAAGAAAAGCTTGGTCCGATCGTGCTGGGGATTCTCATACAGCCCTTCGGGTGTCGCCTCTTCCACGATCAGCCCCTCGTCCATAAAGATCATCCGGTCGGCGGCCGCCTTGGCAAAGCCCATTTCGTGCGAGACGACCACCATCGTCATACCTTCCTTGGCCAGGTCGAGCATCACGTCCAGTACTTCTTTGATCATCTCCGGGTCGAGGGCTGAGGTCGGCTCATCGAACAACATGATCTTGGGGTCCATCGCCAGGGCTCGGGCGATAGCCACCCGCTGCTGCTGGCCGCCGGAAAGTTGGCTGGGATAGCTATCGGCCTTTTCCGGGATGCCTACCTTGACCAGAAGCTCCCGGGCTTTGATCTCAGCCTGCTCTGAAGATCGCCGGCGGACCACCCGCTGTGCCAGAATGATGTTCTCCAGCGCGGTCAGGTGAGGGAAAAGATTGAATAGTTGAAAGACCATCCCCACTTCAGCCCGCACTTTGTTGATGTTCTTGGCTCGATCCAGGGGTATGCCGTCCACAACAATGCGCCCGCTGTCAATGGTATGCAGGTGATTGATGCAGAACAGCATGGTGGACTTGCCCGACCCGCTGGGGCCGATGACGACCACCACTTCGGCCGGATATATTTGCAGACTCACACCCCGCAGAGCGTGAACGTGGCCGAAGTGCTTATGAACGTCTTCGAGGACAATGATAGGTTCTTTCTTATCCATAAGCCATCTCCTTATACCTGCGTAAAACGTGAAGCGTGAAGCGTAACCCATAGGTCCCCTTACGGGGAAACGTAAAGCGTAACCCATAGGTCCCCTTACGGGGAAACGTAAATATAAGGCGTGATGTGCCAAATGTGATTGTTACGTTTTACGTTTCACGTTTCACGTTTTATATCTCACCGTCCGGGCAATGCCGATCTTCGCTCGATAAAGCGCACCAGCAGCGAAAGGAACAGCGTCATCACCAGATAGAGCATCGCCACCGAGTTGAAGCCCTCAAAGGCCCGGAAGTTGCGCGAAATCCAGAGCCGCCCCTGCTGCAAAACTTCGGGCAGAGCGATGACTGAAATCAGCGACGTATCCTTCAGCATGGCGATGAAGTCGTTGCCCAGGGGGGGCAGGACCACCCGAATCGCCTGCGGCAGAATTATGTAGCGCATCGCCTGGAAATAGCTCATCCCCAGGGAGCGCGCTGCCTCCGTCTGTCCCTTAGGGATGGATTCGATGCCGGCCCGATATACTTCGGCCAGGTAGGCTCCATAGCCAAAAGACAAGCCAATGATCGCCGCCGGCAGACCTCGTAAGTCAAGCTCACCGACGACCCAATCCTGGCTGGCATTGCGCAGTGCCGGGGTCACGGCAAATCCCATGTACAGGATAATCACCAGCATGGGCACGCCCCGCACCACTTCGACATATAAAGTAGAGAGTGTATAGGGCATCGCTGGCGAAAGAAACATAATGGCCTCTACAACCAACGCCACCAGCACTATCGAGGTCGGACTTCTCCAGGCGGGTACCGCCGCCCATATCAGAGCAATCAATCCCAGCCCGACGAGCAGCCGCCGGCCTGCCTTGACGATCAAATTAGGCGAACGACTGGAAACGCGCATCAAGCCGAAGATGAGCCCCAAAACCAGTGCACTAGCGAAGGCGATGAGCGTCACTCTGATGGTAAGAAATACCCCGTTGGCGTTCCAGATCCGGCCCAATATGCGCCACAGGTTGTTACTGAAATCGTCGTAGAGCATTACCGTCGCAGTGCCTGCTAGAGCAACGCCAGCGATCGTGGGCGTGCTTGTCTGAATCTGAGTGTAGGTATCTCCTGAACTTGTGAGCGGTCCGGCCGTTGCCTCGGGCGCACCCTCGGGCACTTCGATCCGGTAGATGTCACTGCGTCCCAGCGTCTCGCCCTCTTCGTTCAGGTATTCAGCATATAGCGTGTAACGGCCCGGCTTCAGCGCCGGTTTGACCGTCGCCGACCACTCCCCATTCGCTCCAATATCCTTCTTTTCTTTTTCTAGCTTCACCAGTCCCTGCTTATTCCAGGGCAGGTCGAAGATGAAATAGATCGCATCCAGATACCGGGTAGAAGTGAATACCGAATAGCCTACAATGACGCCCACGATCAGGATGATGATCCCCCACCAGGGTATGTTTTCCCATGGCACGGCAAGCCCCATACGTCCCCGGTGGCGGGCGGCTGTCTCCAGAGTGAGACTCGCCGTTTGAGATCCCGGAACTTTGTCGGATGCCATCCACAAACTCCTTTCTTAGAGGCGCAAGCGCGGATCTAATGCATCGCGCAGCCCATCGCCCAACAGGTTGAAGCCAAGCACCGTCAGCATAATCGCCAGTCCGGGGAAGAGCATCACCCACCACGAACCAGACAGGATGAATTGGATGCTGTCCACCAGCATCTTACCCCATTCAGGAAAGGGCGGTTGCTGTCCCAGGCCCAAAAAGCCGAGAGCGGCCGCGTCGAGCACCGCCGTGCCCATGCTCAAGGTCGCCTGCACAATGATGGGGGACAGGCCGTTGGGCAGTATGTGGGTGAACAGAATGCGCATCTCGCCTGTGCCGATGCTCCGCGCGGCCATCACAAAATCTTCTTCGCGGACAGAGAGGGCCATCGAGCGAGCCAGGCGCGCGTAGGGTGGGATGTAAACGATGCCGATCGCGATCATGGTATTGCGCAGTCCTGGTCCCAACATAGCCACCAGCGCAATAGCCAGCAACACATAGGGAAAGGCAAGCAAAATGTCCATCAACCGCATCAAGAAGCTGTCAACGCCCCCACCCAGCATCCCGGCGACCAACCCAATCAGCGAGCCAACGATGAGAGAAATCGAGACGGCCAGGACAGCCACTCGCAATGAAACGCGCGCGGCGTGCACCACCCGTCTCAGCACGTCGCGCCCCAAATCATCCGTGCCAAAGGGGTGTTGTAGGGATGGCGGGTTCAATCGCTCGCGCAGATTCAAGTCTTTCCGGGCATCGTAGGGGTTGACGATAGGGGCCAGGATCGCTATCAGGATGAACGCACTCGCAATCGCCAACCCCAGGCGCGCGTTGGTGGCGTGCAACAAACGCCGAAAAACCCGCTTCAACTGTCCTTCGTGCCCCCGGGCTAAGGTGCCGGAGGCCAGCCCTTTTTCTATAACTGCCATTATTGATACCTTATTCTCGGGTTGAGAAATGCATACGAAATGTCAACTAATAGATTCATAAGTACAAAGATGACAGTGATGATGAGCGTGACCGATTGCACGATGGGGTAATCACGGCCGCTGATGGCATCAAACACCCACTTGCCGATGCCAGGCCATGAGAAGACCGTTTCGGTAAGAATGGCTCCGGCCAAGAGGCTGCCGATTTGCAGGCCAATAATGGTAACCACCGGCATCATCGCATTTCGCATCGCATGGCGCACCACCACTACGCGGGGTGCCAGCCCTTTGGCGTGAGCGGTCCGTACGTAATCCTGGCCCAACACCTCAAGCATAGCCGAGCGGGTCATGCGCGCGGTAATCGAAAGAGGAATGGTTGCCAACGCGACGGCCGGCAAGATGATATGTCTTATTGAGTCGATCAGCGCTTCACCATTGCCGGTCAAGATACTATCCAGGATGTAAAGATTGGTGATCTTGTGCAATTCGACGCCCACACTCAGGCGACTCCCCGTGGGAAACCAGCCCAGTATCAGACCAAAGAGCCACATCAACAAGATGGCCAGCCAAAAAATGGGCATCGAAACGCCGGTCAGCGCGCCCAGCATGGTGGCCGTATCGATGGCCGAATTCCGATAAAGAGCCGAAAAGACCCCGGCCGGGATACCGATGAGCGTGGCGATGAACATGGCCACGATAGACAACTCGACGGTGGCCGGGAAGCGTCGCTTCAACTCCAGGCTGACCGGGATGTTACCGCGGATGGAATGCCCCAGGTCACCCCACAACACGCCCCCCAGGTGGCAGATCATATTGGCACCAATGCGTGAGCATGTCAGGTCGCTTTGCTTGCTCTGCCAGGTGATGCCGGAACTTTTGCAGACAATGCCGTCTTCCAATTCAATGCATGTGTCCCCGCTACGAGTCGTGTACGTCATATCTTCACTGATCCGCACGAATGATACCTTGCCTATCAAGAACCTGACGTACTGGACATACAACGGATCGTTGAGTCCCAATTGTTCTCGCATGCGCACGACGTTTTCTTCGGTAGCACGTTCGCCCAGGAGCGCGACGGCCGGATCGCCTGGAATCAAATGAACAAAGGAAAAGACCAGAATAGAGACACCAAACAGCACAGGAATGGTCGTCAACAGACGACGAAGGATATATTGTAGCACGGAACTCACCCTAAATTATGGTTTAAACAAAGGCCCCGGCACCGAACCGATGTCGGGCCGGGGCCTCATTGCCACCCAAGCGGGTCAGGCCTTACCGCTCGATGGAGACATACTTGTAGAGATCAGTACTGACGGCATTGGGGATGTAACCCGACACTTCCTTGCGGAAGATGAGCGGCGTGCGGTCGTGGGCAATCCAAATGCGGCCCACGTCGTCATACAGCATCTTTTCCGCCTCTTCGTACAGCGCCTGCCGCTGCACCTGATCTGGCGTGGCTCGGGCCTCCAGCAGGATTGCCGTCAAATCAGGATTGTCGTAGAAACCTTCTCGCGCGGCGCCAGGCTCGCAGAAGAAGTAGCATAGGAAGTTGTCGGGGTCACCGTTGTCGCCACCCCAACCGAGTTGGTAAAGACCCACCAACTCGCCGTTGCGGCGCATGTCGAGATAGGCAGCCCAGTCACCGGCCAACTCCAGCTTGACCTGGACGCCGACGGCGGCCAACTGAGCGGCCATCGCCTCGCCCATCGCCTCGGGATCAGGATAGTAGAAGCGGACGACCGGCATGTAGTAGAGGATCAGCGGAGTCTTGGTACCATCCTCCAGCGTGACCTCGCTCAACCCGTCGGGGAAGCCAGCCTCGGCCAGCAATTCCTTCGCCCGATCTGGGTCATATTGAACACCTTTCACGTCGGAGTTGTGGCCCCAAACCAGCGGCGGCAGGAAATTCTCGGCCACATCGCCGTAGCCACCGTAAAAGGCATCTACAATCTCCTGCTTGTCAATGGCAGCAGCGATAGCCTCACGAACGCGCTTGTCGTTGAACTCCTGGACGTGATAGTTGAAGGCCAGGTAGGCGGTGTTCAGAGCCGGGCGGGTCAACACGTATACATCGCTCAAGCCTTCGACCGACCTCAGGTCTTCGATGTTGGCCTGCTCCATGGCGTCGATTTCGCCAGCCTGCAAAGCCAGGAAGCGAGCGGAGTTGTCGGGAATGACGCGGATGACGATGTTGTCCACGTTGCCCGGGACCTCGCCCCAGTAGTCCTCGAAGCGGGTCAGGGTGATGTGGTCGCCGGTGACCCACTCCACGAACTTGTAGGGACCGGTGCAGACGAAGCCGACTTCAGGCGTGCCGTAGTCAGCCCCATACTTTTCGATGGCAGTCGGGCTGGAGATGTTGAACATAGGCATGGCCATGTTGGCCAGGATGGGAGCCAACGGCTGATTCAGAGTAAACTTGACGGTGTAGTCGTCGACCTTCTCGATGTTGGATACGACGGAATCGGTGTCAAAGCCGTTCCACATCGAATTCCAGTATTCGAAGGTCTGCTCGGCAAAGTGAGCCGGGTGGTCGGTCTTCCACCAACGCTCGAAGTTGTAGACCACCGCATCGGCGTTAAAGTCCGTGCCATCCTGGAACTTGACGCCCTGGCGCAGGTTAAAAGTCCATTCGGTACCATCTTCGTTGGACTCCCAGCTCTCGGCCAGGCTGGGCACCACGTTGACCGTCTCTTTGTCGTAGGCCAGGAGGGACTCGCAACCCTGGTTGGTGACACGGAAAGATTCACCGTCGGTCACCACCGCCGGGTCGAGTTGGACCGCATCACCGCCGCGACCGAAGATGAACGTAACGCCCGCCATCTCCGCCGCCGGCGCCGCAGCCTCGGGCGCGCCCAACCACTTTTCGTAGATAGTATCATACTCACCCGACGCCTTGACTGCCGCCAGACCCTTGTTGATGGCTGCCAGTACCTCGGGGCGGTCCTTATTCACGGCGATGCCGTATTGCTCCTCAGTGTAGACCCCCGGCAGCAGTTTGAGATTCATCTCGGGGTTCGCCTTGACGATGTCGGCAGCAGTAGGGCTGTCGGCTACAGCCGCGTCCACCTCGCCGGTCGCCAATGCCTGGAAAGCGAGGGTGTTCTCGTCGTACCGCACCACCTCAGCCTGGGTATTTTCGGTCAGCCAGATGTCACCGGTGGTACCCAACTGCACGCCAACCTTCTTGCCAGCAAGGTCGTCGGGGCCCGTGATGTCGGTGGTATCGACGCGGACGGCGATCACCTGACCGGCATCGAAGTACGGGTCGCTGAAGTCCACCGTCTCAGCCCGCTCCGGAGTGATGGTAGCCGCCGATATCACAGCGTCGAACTCACCGCTGGCCAGGGCCACGAAGATGCCATCCCAGCGGGTGTTGACATACTCGACCGCGAAGCCAGCCTCCCTGGCAATGGCGTTCATCAGGTCAATGTCAAAGCCGACGATGTTGCCACTCTCATCCACCGATTCAAATGGAGGATATTCGGCGTTGTTCCCAACCTGGATGAGGCCGACTTCCGCCATTGCCGCTTCAGCCGCGGCCTCTACCGGGACCCATTCACCGTTCTTGACCTCCGAGATAGACACAACACCACGCCCGCAGTCGCCGTTCTCATTGCAAGTCAAGGTGCCGGTCAAGCCCTGGAAGTCTTTTGTGGACCGGATGGCATCTCGCAGCGCCTTGCGCCCGATCAGCAGGTTGCCGTCCTGATCCACCACGGCTACCCTGTCGATGGCGTCCAGGATTATCATGTAGGCGTCGTAAGCATGGGCGTGGAAGGGCGCGATCGGATCCTCGCCATAGGTCTCCTTGTACTTAGCCAAGAAGTCTTGCAGTCCAGGACCTGCCCCGGCGATATCACCCGCGCTGGCATAGACGCCCTCGGCTGCCTCACCAGCCCCATCGATGAACGACTGGGCACGGATGCCGTCCGCGCCCATCATCAGCACGTCCTCCATGCCGACGTCCGCCATCTGGGTGCGGATGAAAGCGCCTTCGGCCGGGAAAGCGCTGAAGTAAATCAGCTCGGGCTCACTGGCCTTGATGCGGGTCAGCACCGGACGCATGTCGGTGTCGCCCACATTGACGGCCTCGGCCGCCACGATCTGGCCGCCCAACGCTTCAAAGGCCTTGCTGAACTCGGCCCCCAACTGCTCGGCGTAAGGGCTACCGTCGTGGATGGTGGCTACCTTGCGCACACCCAGGGTGTCGTACACGAACTGCGCGGCCGCCGGTCCCTGAATCGTGTCGTTCCAGGCCGTGCGGTTGAAAATGTCGGTGCCTGTCCCAGGGCCCGTCAGGCTGGGGGCGGTGCACGATGGCGACACTATGCTGTAGTGATTCTGGCTGTAGATGTCCGCCGCTGGCGTGCACCCGCTGGAGCACATATGCCCCACCACCGCCGCAATCTGTGGATCGGCCACGAACTTGGTCGCTACCGTCTGGCCACCCTCGGCATTGCACCCCGAGTCTTCGACTTGCAGCTCGACCTTGAAGCCCTTCACTTCACTTTGAGCGGCGTTGGCAAGTTCGGCCCCACGCTGTTCGTCAATGCCCAGCGCGTCAATGCCAGCTCCAGACAAGCCGGCGGCAAACCCAATCTTGATTGGGTCCCCCTTCTTCACGGTGACCACACCCCACTCGTCTTCCACGGTAGTCGGCGCGGCAGCTTCTGTAGCCGGCGCGGCGGCTTCCGTAGCTGGCGCAGGAGCTTCCGTAGCCGGCGCCGGCGCGGGCTGCTGCCCTGCACACTGGGCTGCGACCATGCTCAGCAACACCGCTACTGACAACAATGCCCACAAATATCTTTTGTTTAACATAGTGTTTCTTCTCCTCCGTAATGGATTACATGCAACCAGATCTAAGGGGCTTACATCGGGGAATACAGATGGTCATCTTTTGAAGGCATCACCTCCTCTCCCTTATAATCCGGCAATGGTTTTCGCTTAAACCCTCGCCAGATTCCGACACCCTGTACACCCTGAACTTAGTGGAGATTGGATGAGACCATGCGGGGCTCAAAAAGTATATCACAAGGTACGCGAAACTGTCAAGCAAGTTGCGGGGTCTGGGTCTGTCCCAAATTTTAGGTGCAAGACCCTACGGGTTTTCTGAAACCCTTAGGGTCTGCCAAGCATTTGGGACGCACCCGCGAGGTCTCATCCTTAGCCTGAAATATGTTGATATCTCCCATCCTCCCTGATGGCAGGTATCATCTCCCGGTTACCCCAGCCCACCGGCTGGTTATCCTTCCCCTTCGCCCAGATAGACAGCCTTGACTTGAGGATTCTCACGCAGTTCACTGGCAGAGCCTTCCAGAGCTACCATACCCGTCTCCAGCACGTAGCCTCGGTGGGCGACTTGAAGCGCCATATTGGCATTCTGCTCCACCAGCAAAATAGTAGTGCCCTGTTGGTTGATGTCCCGAATGATCTCGAAAATTTCCTGGACCAGAATCGGCGCCAGTCCCATCGAAGGTTCGTCGAGCAGAAACAGTCGAGGACGAGCCATCAGAGCCCGGCCAATGGCCAGCATCTGCTGCTCACCACCTGAAAGCGTACCGCCCACCTGGCGAGCCCGTTCCTTCAGCCGTGGGAACAGATCGAAGACACGTTCCATATCTTGCCGGATTCCCGGCTTATCGGTACGGGCAAATGCGCCCATCTCCAGATTTTCCATAACTGTCAGGCGGCTGAAGATTTTGCGGCCCTCTGGTGCCTGGGAGATGCCCCTGCTTACGACGTGATGCGGGGGTAAGTCGTTGAGAACTTCCCCTTCCAGCCGGATCTGGCCTTCGCGCGGCTTCAGAAGCCCCGAGATGGTGTTGAGCGTGGTGCTTTTACCCGCTCCATTGGCCCCGATGAGGGTGACGATCTCCCCGGTATCGACGGAGAGGGTGACGCCTTTGAGGGCGTGGATGTTGCCGTAGTAGGTGTGGATATCGTCCACCTCAAGCATTGCCATGCCCGTCACCTCCCCCGCCAAGATAGGCCTCGATGACCTTCGGGTCGTTCTGGATCGCTGCCGGCGTTCCTTCAGCGATCTTTACCCCATAGTCGAGCACGGTTACCCGATCAGAGATCTCCATTACCACACGCATATCGTGCTCGATCAGGAAGATGGTCAATCCCTGGTCATCGCGCAAGCGCTGGATGAAGTAGGTCAAATTCCTGGTCTCGTTGGGGTTCATACCTGCTGTTGGTTCGTCGAGCAGAAGCAACGTGGGCTGGCTGGCTAGTGCCCGCGCGACCTCCAGCCGTCGCTGGTCGCCGTAGGGCAAATTCCTGGCCAACACATCCCCCTTGCCCCGAAGGCCAACGAATTCCAGTATGCGCAGCGCCTCGGCGTGGGCCTCCTTCTCTTCACGCACAATATGCGGCGCCCGCAAGATAACGCCCACCAGGCCAGCACGCAGTCGATGATGTTGGCCCACCAGGATGTTTTCGAGGGCTGTCATGTTCTGGAACAGGCGGATGTTTTGGTAAGTGCGCCCAACACCCATCGCCGCGATCTGGTCAGACGCTTTGCCCACCAGGTTGGCGCCATTGAATCGGATCTCACCCTCTTCAGGCGTGTAGAAACCGGTCACACAGTTGAAAAAGGTGGTCTTGCCCGCACCGTTGGGACCAATAAGGCTGACAATCGCCCGCTCCTCAATGTCAAAATCGAAGTCACGCACAGCCATCAACCCGCCGAATCGCTTGGTAACACTTCTCGCTGTCAAGAGAGCCATTTTATCACGTCTCCGCCAGTGCTTCTTCACGCAGCTCTCGCCGGCGTCGGGCAGCCGGCCAGAACCCTTCTGGTCGAACCAGCATCATGATCACCAGCATCGCACCATAAAACAGCAACCGATACTCGGCCGCAAAGCGCAGTACTTCGGGCAAGCCCACCAATACCAGCGCCCCAACGATGACGCCTGGAATGCTGGCCATACCTCCGACGATGATCAAGGATAGCACGTTGATTGAAATCAGTAAGTTAAAGCTGTGGGGGAAGATGGAACTCAACTTGGAGGCGAAGATGGCGCCGCTCATTCCGGAGAAGGTGGCACCAATGGCAAAGGCCATCAGCTTATACTTGACCAGGTTGATGCCCATTGCCTGAGCCACGTCTTCATCCTCACGCACGGCAATCCAGGCCCGCCCAATACGCGAGTCGCTTAAGCGAAATGAGACGAAGATGGCTATGAAGATGCCGATCAGAATGAGATAGTAGAGTTGCTGCGAGGTGATCAGTTGCTGGCCGACGATGGCCGGCTTGGGGATCTGCAAAATCCCCTGCGCCCCGCCAATGTAGGGTTTGAGCAGGTCCGACAGGGCCAGGATACGGATGATCTCGCCGAAGCCCAGGGTGACGATGGCCAGGTAGTCACCTCGCATGCGCAGCACGGGGATGCCCAGCAGAATCCCGGCAGTGGCCGCCACCAGCAGCGCCACAGGCCACGCTGCCCAAAAGGACCATTGTGTACCCAGCCAGGCAGCAGGATTAATCGAGGTGAGCAAGCCAGCAGTGTAGGCCCCGATGGCAAAGAAGGCTACGTAGCCCAAATCGAGAAGGCCTGCGTAGCCGACCACAATATTCAATCCCAGGCCCATCAAGGCGTAGATCAACACGTTGTCGAGCACGTCACTCCAGTAGAGCCCTACCAGGCGCGGGACAAAAAAGAGAATCCCCACCGCCAACAAGGTTACAGTAAAGCGCAGCCCGTTGCGTTGAGCAGGATTCATCGTATCCAAACGCCCTGCCAGGCGCGGTTGCAGGCGAGGCCAGCCAACTGTGAGGCCCGCCACCAGCCCCCAGAAGAAAATTGCTCCGGCAATAGTGAGCCCCTGGCGTGCGAAGAGAAAACGGATCACGGACTCAGGAAGTCCCAGATTAGCCAGGATGGAAGTAAACAGTTCTTGCAAGATAGAGAGGGTAAGCACCGTCGCCAGGCCAAGAACTACCGGCCGGCGGACCTGGGAAGGTATAGCATACGTCAGCCCGCCTAAGGCGCCTAACCCCAGTCCAACCGCCAACAGAAGTAAGCTGCCCGGGCCTAATTCCAATCCCAGGGTAAGCAATTGAGCTAACCCATCGGTGGCATTGACGAAAACAGAACGTAAATTGACCGTCGAAGAAATCAATAAATATGCCACCAACATCACCGCTACTACCAGGCCGGCCAGGCCACCCACAATGGCCGCAGCCCCGTAGCTGGTGCGTTTGCTGACCCTCATCGCTACATAGCCAGCGACGACTGGCATCAGCAGCAAGACGGATTTGCCCAGCGAAATTATCTGGCTCACTACGGCCTGTTCGTTGAACCCTTCAATAAATCCGATCAGAGATAGGTACAGAGCCACGATGCCCACGATCAGGCCCAGCTTCAAACTGCTTTGCAGCATACGGCGAAGGTCGTTCATCTTTATTTCACCTACCGTCTCCCCAGGCATCAGGCCTTCTTTTCCGCGAGAACCTCGCCCATCAAGCCGGTGGGCCGGAAAATGAGCACGAAGACCAACATACTGAAGGCAATCACGTCTTTGAGCTGGCTGGGGCTGGGCACACCCAGCCCGGTGAAAAAGAGACTGGGGCCAATCGACTCGAAGACACCCAGGAACAAGCCGCCGAACATGGCGCCCGGGATGTTGCCGATGCCCCCCAATACTGCCGCCGTAAAGGCCTTGATGCCGGGGATAAAGCCCATAGTGTGGGTCACCTGCCTAAACAGCAAGGCATACAGCACGCCCGCAAAGCCGGCCAGGGCTGCCCCCACCACGAAGGTGGTCACAATCACCCGGTCTACATCAACTCCCATCAGAGCGGCCACGTCCTTATCCTCGGCCACCGCGCGCATCGCTTTGCCTGTCTTCGTGCGCTGCACAAACCAGTAGAGCCCGGCCATCATCAGAATAGCCGCCACGATAACGATGACGTGGATATGCAGTATCTTCAGTTCTCCGAACTGCCAGCTTCCTTTGAGGATTTCCACATCCGGATAGACCTTGATGCCCGTCCCAAACAAACGGGCAAAGCTATATTGGAGGAAAAACGAAGCGCCGATGGCCGTGATTAGCGGGACCAATCGCGGCGCTCGGCGCAGGGGACGGTAGGCAATTCGCTCCAGGGCGACAGCCATAATTGCCGATACCGACATAGACACCAGGAAAATGATCAGCAGGGCCACGAGCGGATTCGACTCCAAAAAGCCCGACTTGTCCAACGACCTGGCGACGAAATAGGCGATATAAGTCCCTCCCATAAAAATCTCGCCGTGGGCGAAATTGATCATAAACAGAATGCCATAGACCAGCGTATAACCTAAGGCGATAAGAGCGTAGACGCCACCCTGGGCCAATCCAAAGATAAGAAACGAAGCCCAGTCGTCGGCTGAGAATGCACCGGAACGCAAAGTGGCCACCGACCCCCAGATGGCAATGACCAAAATCGCGACACCGATGCTCCATACAGCCAGATTCGTTCCTGTAAGTTTGCCCGCCAGACGTTGACGCATCCTCTCCTCCGATAGGAATAAATTTATTAAAGCAGGGATGAGGTAAGCTATCCCCACCTCATCCCACAGCACGTACCGCCTCGATGCGCTAGACCATTACCTGAGTCCTATTCCTTTTAACTGTCGGAGTATAGCAGAGGCCCCCCGATATGTCAAGCGCCCCTCGATTGTCCGAAATTTAACAAGCTTATCAGGGCTGGACCATAGTTTGGAAGACCACGCGCCCCTCCTGAACGCGGACTACGACCACCGGTTTGACGGGGTTGTGCTGCACGTCGAAGCGCCAGCGACCGGTCACCCCCTCGAATTCCATCGCTTCTAGCCTTCGGGCAACGACGTCGGGTGATAGACTCCCGGCGCTTTCGGCAGCCGATGCTAGCAGGCTGGCTGCATCGTAGCCCAGCGCGGCCAACGTGTCCGGCTCTAAGGCGAAGGCTGAGAGATATTGCCCTTCCCAGGCTTTGGCCACCGGGTTGGGAGTTTCGCGGCTGTACTGCAAGGTGAAGTAGGCTCCGTCGAGAGCCTCCAGATCCAGGCTACCGCTGTCCCACACATCACTGCCGATGAGGGTCACGTCGAGCGCCTGCGCCCGAACCTGCTTGCCGATGCGATTGGCCACCGGGTATGCATCGGGCACATATAGCACCTCGGGCTCTACCCTGGCCAGGTCGGCGATGACTTCCCCAAAATCTGCATCTTGCGAAGTGCCTGTAGGTCCCCCTCGGGGATAGGTCGGCGTAGCCACTAACTGGCCTCCGCCTGCGACAAAGTCCGCGGCGAACTCATCCCCTAGTGATCGCACAAAGTCATCGCTGGGGTTGATCAGAACTGCCGCCCGGCGAGCGTTCAACTCGTTCAGAGCAAAACGAGCGGCGGCCCGCCCTTGATACGGATAGGCGTAGGCGGCCCGAAAGATCATGGGACGGGTAGCTCCGCTGCCATCCACCGTCACCAGTGGATGGGTGGCCGTGGTGGCGATGAACAGCGCTCCTTGCTCGTCGGCGACGTTGGCGATGGGGATAGCTGCCTCGGAGCAAACCCCGCCGACGATGAAGTGCAGCCCCTGTTCGATGATAGCGCGCTCAGCGGCGCGACGTGCTTCCACCGGGTCACAGCGTGTATCTTCCAGCACCCATTCGATGCGCTGACCGTTCACCCCACCCTGGTCGTTCCACTCGTCAAACGCCAGAGTAATGCCGTTGCGGACTGTCTCGCCAAAAGTCGCCAACTCGCCGGTCATCGGGGTCAGGATTGCCACCCGTACCGCCGGACTGGGCGTGGGCGTCGGCCTGCTGCACTGCGCCGCCGTCAGCGAGAACACCACGGCCAGACAAACCAGGCGCCAGGTCCACATCCATGTCCGGCGCGCATTTTGTCTTCCAGGATTCATAGGTCCTCCCAAGCGTTATAGCCACGTTATTATACTCAGGAGGCTACAAGTAACAAGAAGTGGGGGGATTGCTCCCCTCCCCGACGCGGGGAGGGGCTGGGGGAGAGGTTTGCCCCAAATTCCCCCTCCAACCCCGCTGTTGGCGTGGAGATGTGCTTTTGTGGTACAATGAGTTCCAATCCAATTTGTTGTCCCAGCAAGGAGCGGCGAAACGATGCCTATTCACGTGCTGCCCCCCGAGGTGGCAGCCAAAATTGCCGCCGGCGAGGTTGTGGAGCGCCCCGCCTCGGTGGTGAAGGAACTGGTAGAGAATGCCATTGATGCTGGCGCGCGCACCATTCGCGTCGAGGCGCGCGATGGCGGACGTCGGCTGATTCGCGTCACCGACGATGGGAGCGGCATTCCTGCTGAGGAAGTGCCTCTCGCCTTCGCCCGCCACGCCACCAGCAAGCTGACCTCGGTAGAAGACCTGGAGCGCATCACCACCCTGGGCTTTCGCGGCGAGGCTCTGGCCTCCATCGCCGCTGTCTCACGGTTAACTCTCATATCCCGGACGGCTTTGTACCCCGCGGGCACTTCGCACTCCACAGATACTTTGCACCCTGAGGGTACTCTGCAAGCTGCTGGTGTCGAGATTCGCTTCGATGGGGGAATACAGGTGTCGCTGGCACCTAAGGGGGCACCGGCTGGTACTACCGTTACTATTGAGAACCTCTTTTATAACATCCCGGCCCGGCTCAAATTTCTGAAAGCCCCGGCCACCGAAGCTGGGCACATCCACCGGGTGGTGGCCAACTACGCTTTGGCTTATCCCGAACTCCGCTTCCACCTTACCCTCGATCAGCGCGTCGCCTTTCAGACCAGCGGCAATGGCGACCTGTACGATGTACTGGTGGAAGTCCTGGAGCTGGAAACTGCTCGCCAGATGCTAGAAATCAGCAGTCAGTCGCCAGCCCCTCCCGGCCCGCGCGGCGAAGCCCCGCGTAGGCGGGACGAAGTGCCCCAAACGGGGTACGCAGCCGGGACGGGCAGCCCCCAACCCCTCCCGGCCCGCGCGGCGGAGCCGGGACGGGCAGTCATACGCGTCAGCGGCTATGTCGGCATGCCGTCACTCCACCGTGGGCAGCGTGATCGACTCATTTTCTTTGTCAACCGGCGCTGGGTGCAAGATCGATCGCTGGCGGCATCGGTGACGCAAGCTTACCATACCTTCCTACCCGTCGGGCGCCACCCGGTCGCCGTAATCAACGTGACCCTCGACCCGGCCGACGTAGACGTTAACGTTCATCCCACCAAGAGCGAAGTGAAATTCCGCGACCAGCACCGGGTGTTTAGCGCCGTCCAAAAGGCGGTGCGCAGTACAGTGACGGCCGCTGCCCCGGTGCCGCAGATAGGGGTTGGATTCAGACCCAGCCCAGCTCACGATACCACGGCGGTCGCCGGCGAGGCCGAACGCTGGCGACGGCTGGCCGCCGCGGGTGGCCACACCGCCGCTCAGCTTGGCTTCGAGGCCCAGCGTACCCTGACCGATGACGAGACTACCAGCTTTCAGCCTGGTGCCG
>JAHELX010000544.1 GCA_024643945.1 Anaerolineales bacterium | reverse complement strand
AGAAGAAGCACCGGGTGGAGGACGCGTTGAGCGCCACTCGTGCGGCGGTGGAAGAAGGCATCGTGCCCGGTGGCGGCGTGGCCTTGATCAATGCCATTGCGGCGCTGGACAAGGTGGAGACTGAGTACCCGGACGAAGCCACGGCGGTGAATATGGTACGCCGGGCGTTGGAAGAGCCGATGCGGGGCATCGCCCGCAACGCAGGGATGGACAGCGCGGTGGTGGTGCAGGAAGTGCGGCGCCGGCAGAAGGACGAGAAGAACGACCGGTTCGGTTACGACGTGATGGCAAGCGAGTATCGGGATATGGTGAAGGCGGGCATCATTGACCCGGCCAAGGTGACGCGGGGAGCGTTGGAGAACGCAGCGTCCATCGCAGCTATGATCCTGACCACCGAAGCCCTCATCACCGACATCCCCAAAGAGGAGAAGGCGCTGGCGACACCGCCCATGCCTGAGTATTAAGGGTCCATAAAAGAATAAATTCCCGCACTTCCACCAGTTTTGCCAAAGAAATCCGCTTCAAATGCGGGAAGTTGTTTATTTACGGACCCTAAGAAACATCTCAAGTAGGGGCGCGGTGACCGCGCCCCTACCCTAATCGCCAATCTTTATCTCCACTTCGGCCAGGCTAGGGAACTCATCGCCGACAATCTGGTACAGGCCGACGACGACCCGCGCCGCCGACAGATCCGTGCCGGGCGGCAGGCGAAAATCGTGCACATCGCGCACCACCTCTCCTGGTTGCCAACGGGTGGTTGGCCGCGCTCCCCGCGCCGGGTGGACGTTGTCAGCCTGGGCCATCAGAGTGCCGTCGCCGCCAAGCAAATGCGCCTTCACCCGCCAATCCTGATCCAGCCTTGCCAAATCCTCCCAATAGAGCGTCAGGCGCAATACCTGGGCCTCTTCCTGCTGGCAACGGCGTAACGCATAGCCACGCAAGACGATAGCTGAACCAAAAGGTTGGTCCAGCGACACGTAATCCGGACCAACCGGAGGTGAAAGACTTCCATCCACCAGTTCAAGCAAATCCGGGCTGCCGGTCGGAAGCAAGTAGCGGCTGGAGCCTGCCAGGCGGGTGAGGACATCGGGGTATTGCCACGCGCCGGGCATGTCCTTAACGAGGAAGACCCGCCGCCCTTGGGCCAGTGCCGCCAGGTAGTCCCACTTCCCCCACGGATTGGCCCATATCAGTGACCGGCCTGTCCGCTGGGCGATGTAAGCCACCAATGGCCCAGCGTAGCCGCTCTCGGCTGTCAGCCAGACCTCGCCAGGCGTACCCCTCAACTCGCAGGTCATTTCAGCCAAGACTGCCTGACCACGCCGATCCCACGACTCGTCCACCGACGAATAGTTGTGGATGAGCAACCCCCCACCCACCGCCACCACCAACACGACAGCCGATAGTTGAAGGAGGCCAGGGGCTGGTAGCTGCCCCCCCAGGCCCGCACGGCGAAGTGCCCCGAATGGGGCGCGCAGCCGGGACGGGCAGCTACCAGCTACCAGCCCCCCCAGACCGAGGCATAAAATCATCACCAGCGGCCCCAACATTGTAGCCACATCGGGCACCTGGTAGACGATGGCAAAAACCAGCAGGCCCAACGTTGGCAACCCGAGGAGGGCCAACCTTCCCGCGACCAGTGCGGCAGAGGCATGGCGGTGGGCTGACTGCCGCCAAACAAGCCACGCCAGCCCAGCCAATCCCAGCCCGGTGCCAACCACCCCCAATTGATCAGCCAGGGCGTCAAAAATGAGCTCCAAACGGGATGACAACTCGCCAGCGCTACCTGGTAGATGGAAAAACACCGACCAAGCACGCGCGCTGACCAGTTCCCAAAATCCCCCCAGCGAGGTGGGGTCACCGGGAGTCAGCGGGCTGTGCCATAATTCAGCCAGTGGCAGGTAAAGATACACCGCTGACGACAGGAGCACCCCCACCAGCAATCGCCCCCACGCCACCGACCGGCCCCGCCTCATCCCCAGGTACAGGACAGCAGCCGGCACCAACAACAAGGCCGTACGATGGTGCCCGACGGCTAGCCCCAACGCCAGCCCTAGCCAGAAGTCAGCCCGAGGAGAAGAGGCGTCAGCAGCGCGAGTCGTCAACCAGAAGACCAACCCCCACAGCGCCAGATTGAGTGCGTAAACTTCAGGGGTGATGGCCGTGCGCCATGGGCCAGGACTGAAGGCAAAGACGGCCATCGCCAACACAGCGGCGACATAATTGCCGGTAAGCTGGCGTACCACCCGGTACACGAACCCGACGGCGAGTACCAGCGCCAATACCGACAGCAATGTCACCCCCCAGGCCGGCTCTACACCGGGCAACGCCCCTAAGGTGTGCGCCAACAAGTTGGCCAACAGCGATTGGAGCGGGTAGCCGGGTGGATGCAAATATCCCCAGGTGACCCCTACCGCCTGAGTCTCCTGGGAGTCCCATAAGCCACGCCCAACCCCCACTAACCCCGGGGGCATCGTTCGTAAATAAACCAGACAAGCTATACCTGCCATACCCAGGGCAACAATAGGGACACTCCTGTTACGTCGGGGTACCAGCGATCGGCCGCCTGACAACATCGTGAATAATCTCACGTTATGAAATCCCCCAGAAATTGATCTTGGCAATGGTTACCAAGTATGATAAAATAACGATGCTTACACGCATGGCGAGGGGCGACGCCTCAGCCCTGTATTCCAAACTTAAGAAAGCCATAATGTCAGCTTAGTCCTCCACAAGAGGACTAGCACTCGTTCAAAAACAACTGGCTGTTTTTGTGGCGGTTTTGCGCCAATTTCTGTTCCAAAGTGCGAAGTTATTAACGAACAAGTGCTTAGAACCCGCAGGGGGCCAAGTGCTTGCAAGGTATCCTTTGATGGGAGTTGGAGTCAGAACGTGTCAAACTTCAAAATCCTCTGTGTCGAAGATAATCGAGAAGCTCAACGTATGCTCACCTTTCTACTGACTAAGGCCGGCTACGAGGTCATCACAGCCGAGGATGGTCCCCAGGGGATAGAAAAGGCTAAGGCCTGGCGGCCGGCACTGATTTTGGTAGATATGATGATGCCGGGTATGACCGGCACGGAAGTCATTCGCCGGCTGCGGGCCGATCCGGTAAACAAAGATGTGCCTATGCTCGTGCTTTCGGCCTATAATAACCCGGCTTTGATCGAAGAAGCTCTGGCTGCCGGCGCTGATGATTATCTGATCAAAACTATCTGCCTGGACGAATTGACTCGAGTAATTGATGACTACCTGAGAGTGGGGCAGACGATGCTGACCCGGCGACGCGTTTCACCCTCTTTATCAGCAGCACCAAAGTGACTTCCCCCCAAAGCCAACGAGCGACTGACGCCAGTGCCCCCTCAAGGTTAAATTGGGTGTATTCCATTATCTTTTTCCGCCACCAGAAAGTGAGAAAGGCCCAACACGCGGAAGGGTGTCTGTTCCAGCCGGTAGGTTCCCCAACGTAATAGACGTCCCAGGGCTGGCCGGCGGACTAAAAGGTTGTCGTAGCCGGGATAGATTTGCGTGTGCATCACGATCTGCACCGTTAGCCCCGCAAAGAGGGAACGCAAGTCGCGAACTGTATAAGCCCGCACGTGAGGCGCCAACCGGTTCCGCAGCCGGTCCGGCAGGTAATTGATGAAAGGTGTGTTGCCAAAGTGATATTGGCCACGCCAGTAATGACCGTGTGTCTCGAAGGGATAGAGCCGGTTGGGGCAGAAAAGGGCCAGCCGGCCGCCAGTTTTAAGCACACGCACGATCTCCACCACCGAGGCCCGGTCGTCAGCCACGTGCTCGATAACCTCATGCGACAGCACCAGGTCAAAGGTGCTGTCGGCGAAGGGGAGCGCCTCCCCCGGCGCTTGGGCAGCCCCCCCATAGGTCAATACTTCGCGCGCCCGTTCTCCCTCAATTTCAACCCCAAATACGTACGGCGTGAACTGGCGAAGAGCACGCACGTACATGCCCACACCACAGCCGACGTCGAGGACACGCCCCCTCAGCCGGTCGCCGGCGGCCTCCCGGATCATAGCCAGCCGCCGCTCCTGTCCCATCCGCCACACCAAGGAGGGGAGGCCTCGTTCGGCAGATTTGTCGTGACGCAATGCATTCATTGAGAATCCTCACTCAACACGTACTGAGTACTGCGTGTTGGGTAACGGGTGGCCCTACTTAATCCCTACGTGCAACGCTACCGTACCCAGCATCAACATCTGGTAATGCACGTGACACAAGCCCACCGATTCCATCGCGGCAGCCAGTTCATTGGGGCGCATAAAGGCGTCGGCCGAACGGGGTAGATAGGTGTAAGCGTCAGGCTGGCCGCTGATGAGCCCGCCCAGCCGAGGGACGATCTGGTGAAAGTAGAAGCGGAAGAGCTCCCCCCAGAGCGTATCGGGTGGACGGGGCACGTCCAGGACCAACACCCGCCCTCCAGAGCGGGCGACCCGTCGCTGCTCGGCCAGGGTCCCTGCTACGTCAGTGACATTCCGCATCAGAAAGCCGGAGGCGACCGCGTCGAAAGTATCATCGGGGAAGGGAAGAGACAAGGTATCGGCGCCAGTCCAGCGTACC
>JAHELX010000543.1 GCA_024643945.1 Anaerolineales bacterium | reverse complement strand
CAGCCTCCCTCGATGGCCAGCTTGACGATATTTTCAGGATCGAAGTAGATGGGGTTGGGTGCAAAGGCGGACCCGGCCGAGTGTTCAATTCCCTGATCCACGGGAAGGATAGAAAGATAGCCAGTGCCGGCCAGCCGCCCCGTGTTGAAGATGGTTTGCATGTTGCGCAACACCGCCGTGGGGCGGTCAGTGTGGACCAGCACCCGGTTCACAAAATCAGGACCGGGCAGATGGAGCATATCCTTGGGGATTCCTTTGCATTCGTAATTTAACAGGCTTTCGGCTTCTTTACCTAACAGGTCTACAATTGGTAGGGTCATCTATGTGTCTCCTTTAATGGAATAGGTTTTCTGCTATTCTGTTCTATAAACCCAAAACGAGCTTCTTCGGGATACGTTGAACGATCAAATTGATGCACCGCCAACCAGTAAGTATATCACTATTGGCAAAATATGGCAACGGCTAAGGTGAAACGCACTTGGTCAACGTCAAAATGAACGTTTTCCAATGATTTCAGCCGTTTTAACCAGCGCAAAAGTGCGTTGCACCTTCTCATCTCAATCAAATTTGGAATTGCTGAATTGTCACACCAATCCCAACAAGCGTATCCCCTGATTGAGCACAAATAACAACCCAAAGGCAATACCCAGGGGCATCAGCCCGCTGACGGCGGCCCACTTGGCGCTTTTGGTCTCCTTGTAGACGGTCCATATGGTGGTGGAGCAGGGATTGTGCAGCAGAGAGAATAGCATCAGGCTGATGGCAGTCAGCAGTGTCCAACCCTGCTGCCCGACCAACAACTGTTGCAACTGGGTCAGGCTATCCAGCTCGATCATCATACCGGCGTTGGTGTAGGCCATCAGAATGGTGGGCACGACGATTTCGTTAGCCGGCAGGGCGATGATATACGCCAGTAGAATCACCCCGTCCAGGCCAATGGCCAGCCCCACCGGGTTCAGCCAGCCAGAGACCCAGGCGGTGAGGCTTTGCCCGGCCACGTGCACATTGCTCATCAGCCAGATCACCCCCCCGGCTGGCGCCGCCATCACAACTGCCCGCCATAGCACAAATAGCGTGCGGTCGATGAGGGAGGTATACAGCACTTGCAGGATGTTCGGCCGCCGGTAAGGGGGCAATTCCAGCGTAAAGCTGCTGGCCTCGCCCTTGAGAAAGGTGCGAGATAGTACGGCTGAGACAATCAGGGTCATTGCGGCACCGACGACTACGATCAGCAGCAGGGAGCCGGCAGCGGCCAACGCGGCAAAGACTGGCGGGAAGGCGGCCGCCACAAAGATAGTAGCCAGCATAATCAGCGTGGGCCAGCGACCGTTGCAGGGCATGAAGTTGTTGGTCAAGATGGCGATCAGCCGTTCGCGGGGCGAGTCGATGACCCGACAGGCAATTACGCCGGCCGCGTTGCACCCCAGCCCCATGCTCATGGTCAGCGCCTGCTTGCCATGGGCGCCGGCTGCCTTGAAAAACTTGTCCACGTTAAAGGCGACGCGGGGCAGGTAGCCCAGGTCTTCCAAAATGGTGAAAATGGGGAAGAAGATGGCCATCGGCGGCAGCATAACGGCCACCACCCAGGCCAGGCCGCGGTAGGTGCCGTGCCATAAGAAGCCGGTCAGCCACCAGGGCAGCCCCAGCAGATCAAACAGGGCCGATCCCTGATCTTCGATCCAGAAGAGGACGGTGGACAACAATTGGGAGGGATAGTTGGCGCCCACAATGGTGACCCAGAAGACACCCGCGAGCAGCAGCCCCATCAGCGGCAGCCCCCATATTTTGGAGGTCACAATCCGATCAATCCGTTGATCCAGATCGAAACGACGCGTGCCCTCTTTATGCACGACCTTACTGGCAATAGCTTCGGCATCGGCGTAGATAGATTCCACAATCTTGTCACGAAAGGAGACGTCGAGCGTCCGCTTGAGCGCTTCAGCCCGCATCAGAACATCTTCGGCTCTTACTACGTTACTTTCCATTGTAATCGAAACCTCCGCAGGGATTGTGTACGGCTAAGTGCTGGCGACCAGCGCCTGACCGGCGACGGCCGGTGACTGACCGCTTAGCTCGCCGGTCAGTCGCCCTAGTTCGCCGCTTTCTAGCGCCTGGCGTACTCGATAGTCGCCGTCGAGCAAGCGCATCGCTACCCAGCGAGCGTTGGGCAAACCCGGGTAAGCAGTTTCAATCATTGACACCAGTTCGCTCACCGCTTGCCTGAATTCTGCGCTGCCGGTGATGCGGTGCGGTTTGGTCTTCACCTGGCCTTGAATCACTTCGGCCACGGTGCGCATCAGCAGGCCCAGTCCTTCGCCGTGACGGGCAGCGGTGGGCACTACGGGTATCCCCAGGTGACGAGCCAGCGCTCGATGATCTATCTCAATGCCCTTACGCCGGGCCTCGTCGATCAGATTCAGGCAAACAACCGCTTTGTCGGTAATCTCCAACACTTGCAACACCAGGTTCAGATTGCGTTCCAGTAGTGTGGCGTCAACCACCACAATGGTACAATCTGGCTTACCAAAGAGGATGAAATCACGGGCGATTTCTTCGTCTACCGAAGCCGAGAGCAACGAATAGGTGCCGGGCAAATCGACAATCTTGTAGCGCTTAGCATTGAATTCAAAGCCCCCTTCAGCTCGTGCCACGGTTTTCCCTGGCCAATTGCCGGTATGTTGCTTCAGACCGGTCAGGGCATTGAAAACGGTGCTTTTGCCCACGTTGGGATTGCCAGCCAGGGCCACAACGTAATCCCAATTATCCAGTTCGATGCCCAGTTGCACCAAATGCTCGCGCACAGCGCAAGACTCACAATCATGTCCTGGAATATTTGGCATATCAGTCATTTCTATCTCCCATTCTTCTCAATCAAAATCATGTCCGATTGCTCGTGTCGCAGGGCGATAAGGGTGTCGCGCACGCGATAGGCAGTTGGCTCACCGAAGGCGCTTTGCATGACGGGCTCAATCAGCACGCCCGGGGTGACGCCCAGATCCAGGAAGCGGCGGCGCGTCAGCCCCTGACAGGTGTCGTCCAGGGCCTTTACCCTCGCCTTCTGGCCAACCTTCAGCGTGGTTAGCCGTTCAAAGGACGGAGCGGGGGCTGTCTCTGGCATCTCGCGCACCGAGATATTGTCCGCCACCACCGGGGCCAACACATGTTCAACGTCATTAGCCTCAAACACAATGCGTGTCGGCGTGGATTCAATCACCGTTACCAACGTACCCAGGGCCAACCCCTCAGCCAGGATTTGGGCGAAAACCTCGGGCGGCTCGTCCTCGATATGCACAATCTGTGCCGGTGTGCCAGGGGGCCACTCCAGCAACGATTGACTGTCGTCTGGCGGCAACACGCCGTCGGCGGTGGGAATAGGATCGCCGTGCGGGTCAAAGGAGGGATAGCCCAGGTCGGCTTCGAGCTTGTCCAATTCCTGGGGGGACAGCTTGTGTTCCAGACGGTGCGCGTGCTGGTGAAGCTCCTGCAGCGGCAACGACGTTTCATCAGCCAGGTATCGCTCAAAAAGGCGGTGGGCACGAACCACTTGCAGGGCCCAGCGGTGCCCCTCATTGGAAAGACGTATATCATCGCCGGTGACAGTCAGCAGGCCCTTTGCCTCCATGTCCTGGGTTAACGTCAATGCGTTCCTGGCAGAAATACCCAGGGTGTCTGCCAGGGATTGAGTAGAGGCCGGGCGCCGTTCGCCCTGTCGCTGGTGTACATGCATCAGCGCATCTTCGATTGTCTCGCGCGAATCGAGTCGGCGCCGGCTTCGCCAGCGGAAATACAATCCCTGTTCAGGCCACAACAAAAGGGCAAAGAGCAATAGCAGTGCACTACCGATTAGCAGAGTGTTCCAGTCTACCATTTCTACCTCCTCACCTGATCAACAGCACTTTCATGCCTATGCATCTCATCTTGAATCGCAATAAGAATCTTCATTCATTACGTAACTACTCAGCTGCCCTTGCGAAGGTTGCGAATAACCTTGCCAATGAAGCAGTTTTCGGTAGGCCAAGGCATTTTCGCTCTGAAAACTCACACTAACCTTCGCAAGGGGTATCTTATGCCGTATCGGTCTTGATATCGGTCATAAAGATAAGGCTGGCTGCTCCGCGTCCCAGCGCATGTTCAGCCTCGCCTACGCGGATGGTCAGCGGACCATCAAAAGGTGCTACGGCGATCACTCTCACTTTCACCTTGGGGTAAAGACCCAACTCACCCAAATAGCGCAGCAAAGCCGAATCGTGGTCGCTGACCTCAGCCACCAGCGCCGTCTGCCCGGGCTTTAGGTCGGCCAGGGGCACACAGTCCGGCTGGTCAATGGTCCCATCCCGAGCCGGGATAGGTGCGCCGTGTGGATCGGTGGTCGGGTAACCGAGGAGAGCGTCCATCCGATCCTCCAGATCTTCCGATAGCACGTGCTCAATCTTGTTTGCTTCGTCGTGGACCTGGTCCCACGGCACGCCCAACTCCTCGGCCAAAAACAGTTCAATCAGCCGGTGGTGGCGGAGAACCTCCAGGGCGATTTTTTGGCCGGCCTCAGTCAGCACGACTCCCTGGTACGGCTCGTGAACCACCA
>JAHELX010000542.1 GCA_024643945.1 Anaerolineales bacterium | reverse complement strand
CCTTCAGGCTGAGTAGTTACGGGTGAACAAGATTGAGGGAGTTGATCTCGGCTGGCGAAACTACCTGCGTGAGCGGTATGACGCGTGAGAGTGGCGCAAACGAGTGAAGCAGGGGCATTGCAGCCAGACAGGAATTAGGCATGGCCCAATCTCTTCCCGGCCCCGACAACATCCATGATGGCCTGCCCCAGGTAAACGTCTACACCGACGGCGGATGTGATCCCAATCCTGGACCCGGCGGCTGGGCGGCCATCGTACGTTGGGATGATCGCGAATGGGTGCTCAGCGGCAACGATCCGGAGACCACCAACAATCGCATGGAACTCCTGGCGCCGGCCGCCGCCCTGGCCTTGCTGGAAGGCCTGCTGGGCCGCTGCCAGGTGGCCATGTACACCGACTCGGAATACCTGCGCCAGGGCATTACGGAGTGGATAGATGGCTGGGTAGCCCGGGCATGGCGCACCAGCGACCGGCAGCCGGTCAAAAACCAGGACCTGTGGCGCCTCCTGCACCGGCTGACCCAGGCCCACGACGTGAGCTGGCACTGGCTCAAAGGGCACTCAGGCCATCCCTTCAACGAGCGGGCCGACCGCCTGGCGACTGAGGCGCTGCGGGCGCTCCGGCGTGGCCCGGGTGCGCCGGATGCGCATTACGCCGCCGGGGATGGCTGGCCAGCCCCGCACCTTCCTTTAGGCAGACAGGTGGGAGGTGCGGGGCCAGCCGTCGAGATCTGCGTCAAGGCTTCCTGCCGGGGTGCGCAGGGCCTCGGCGGCTGGGGCGCGCTGCTGCGCATGGATGAGCATACCCGGGCGCTGAGTGGCGCCGAGCCGGCCACCACGGCCAATGCCATGCTCATCCGGGGTGCGGTCGAGGCCTTGAAAGCCCTGAAGCGGCCCTGCCGCGTCATCCTCTACTCGGACGCGGACTACCTGGTCAAAGGCGCGTCGCTCTGGGTGCAGAACTGGCAGGCGCGCGGCTGGCAGACGCGGGATGGCAAGCCGGTTGCCAACCGGGAGGAGTGGGAGGCACTGCTGGAAGCTGCGCGCCCGCACCAGGTTACCTGGCTGTTGGCTCAAGGTGATGCCGTCCCCCAGGACCTGGCCTGGGCCGCCAGCCTGGCCGCCCAGGCGGCACAGCCGGAGAGGACAGAGAGAGACGCGAACCTGGATCAGGATCTGCCCCCGGTGCAACCGCATGACGAGACAACGTAGAAGCGGTAGTATAGTAAATATATGAGAGGGATTTGGGCATGATTCACATCTTGCCCGGGATTGGTTTAGCCAATTGACCAACGACGAACCCGCAGGTCCCCCGAATGGGGGATGACGAATGATGAATGACGAATGACGAAAATTTGCCTTGGTCGTTCGTCGCCTGTGCCCTTTGGGTATTCGTCCTTCGTCCTTCGTCCTTCGTCCTTCGTCCTTAGTCTCCGAGGTCTGAGCATGAAAGACATCAGTGTCCCCTTTTCGCTGTTTGACTTCTTCGCCATCCTCTTACCCGGCGCCGTCGGGGCCTTTGGCCTGTACCTGTTCGCCAACCCGGCCCTGACCCCTGCCGGGCACGAGGCGCTTGCCTCCCAGGTCGTCCTGGGGCAGATCACGGGCCAGATAGCCGTGCTGACGGGAGTGGTGCTCTTCAGCTACCTGATGGGGCACGTGTTGAATGCCCTCTCCGAATTGCTCGTCGACCGGCCGGCGAATGCGCTGCTGGGTTGGTCAACCAGCCAATACCTGGTCGGCTTGCGCTTGTCGGCGGACAAAGGCTTGCGCTGGACTGGCCTGGGTTGGCCGCTGCGCCTCCCGCTGCACCGCGAGTACGCATGGGCGGCGCCGGAGAAAGCCTCAGTATTTGGCCGGCTGTTGCGAGCCTGTGTGGAGGAAACATTCGGTGAGGATGTGTTTGACGAGGTCCGGTATACCTTCAACCTGGTGCAGGCTTCGGTGCGGGAGCACATGAAAGAGGCGGCGGCGGCCGCGCAAATCTTCATCGCCACGGCGGTCATGTTTCAGAGCCTGGCGGTGGCGATGCTGCTCATCGGTGTGGCGCTCTTGTGGGGAGCCATCAGCGCCCAGATCTCGGCGGCATCCTTCGTGGGCGGCGAGGCGTTGGTGGTTGTTCTGGCGCTGATCTTTCTGTTCTCCTATCGCCGCTACAAGCGCATGTGGGTGGACACCTTCTTCGTGGCTTTCGTCACCTGGGCGAAAGGGATGGGCTGACGTAAGCCATTAATAAACCTGGTTGGTAACTACTCAGGTGCCCGGCACTTTTGCGGCCTTCAAGCCATAATCTGGCGTCCGACAGCGGCCCGGACGTGGCGCATTTCTGTCGATGAAGTGCCGGGCACCTTCAGGCTGAGTAGTAACCCTGGTTGAACATGATGTAAGAGATAAGCATATGGGCGACAAATTGGACCACCTCACCCAGGCAGACATCCAGGCTCGCTGCACTGAGGCCAGCTTCGAGCGAGGCCGGCGCTATGCTACCGGTGGCGCTGTACGGCAGCGGGTCCGGCTGGAAGATGGCCTCGAAGCGCGCGTGGCTGGTACCTATACTTACCGGGTCACCATACGCGAGGCGCCTGGCCGGCTAATCGCTTCTTGCACATGCCCCTATGACTGGGGAGGAGACTGCAAGCACATCGTCGCCACGCTCCTGGCCTGGCTGCACGAGCCGGAGAGCTTCCGCGCCCCCGCCGACCTCCGGGCGGCGCTGGCGGCCCGGGCCAAAGAAGAGTTGGTAGAGATCCTGGTTGATATTTGCGTGGTCTACCCCCACCTGGTGGATGAGTTCGGCCTGTTGGGAGAGGCGGTGGCTTACGACCCCGAATCGGTGGTAGCTGAGATCTTCGCTGAGCTAGAGCCGCCGGGCTCTATCGATGAGAATGAAGCAGTGATCCGCATGGAGACGGTGGCCCGCCACGCAGGTCGTCTTGCTCGCCAGGGACAAGGGGATGTCGCCCGCCGGACTTACTATATCCTGACCTTGCGCTGCAAGAACTTTAGCGAAGACTACGGCTCTCACGAAATCTTCCCCATGAACATTCCCTACGACTTCGCCGTGGCCTACCGGGACCTGGCGTTAGACCAACTGGAGGAACATACCAACGCTATCGAGCAAGAGGTACGGGATATGCTGCGTGGAGATTGGGCCCCGGAGATGTTGGGCATCGAAGAGCCCCTGATGGAGGTATGGGCGGCGCTTGGGTTGTGAGAACTCCCCCGTGTGAGGTAACGAGTAGAACTGAAACTAAAGAGCCGAAACTTCGGTGAAGAAGAATGAATCGCGACCGGACTACACCGATCGGCCTGGAGGGCATCCAGGTCATCGCCGTCTCCATCTGCCACGGCCATGAAAACCAGCAGGGCCGGACCACGTCATTGGAGAAGCGTTTTGCCATGGCCACCTTTGGCACTATACTGGGCTTCACGGTAATGATGACCCTGGACGTGGCCCTTTCATGGGTAGGTTTTTGGGGATCGAGACGACAGCAGACTGGACAGCGTCTGAACCTAATCCCCAAGTCGGGTCGCTTGCGCGAGACACGGCTCTCCCCCCCTCAGTCCCCCCCGCTGGGGGGGAAGCTTGGCTCCTCCCCCCAGCGGGGGGAGGTTGGGAGGGGGGAGAGGTTCGCCAGTCCCAAAAAACCTACCCATGAAAGGGACGTGGCCTGGGGTTGAGGCCACTTGGGGCGGCAGGCGGGAGGAGGAAGCAACATGGCAGACCTGACAGGCAAGACCTTGGGCCGCTATCGCCTGGTGGAGCGCATCGGCCGGGGCGGCATGGCCACGGTTTACAAAGCCTACCAGCCCGCGCTGGAGCGCTACGTGGCGCTCAAGGTGATGCACGAGCAACTGGCGGTCGAGGACCCCCAGTTCTTCAAGCGTTTCCAGCGCGAAGCCAAAGCCATCGCGGCCTTACGCCATCCCCACATCGTCCAGGTCTTCGACTTCGGCGTTGAAGATGACGTGCCGTATATGGTGATGGAGTACCTGGAGGGCGTTACCCTCAAAGATGAGCTCCAGGCGCTGACCGGGCGGGGCGAGACCATGCCGCTGGATGACGTGCAGCGCATCTTCCAGGCCGTCGCCAGCGCCGTGGAGCACGCTCACGGCCAGGGAATGGCGCACCGGGACCTGAAGCCGGCCAACGTGATGCTGACGAACAAGGGCGACGTGGTGTTGACCGATTTCGGCATCGCCCGGATTGTGGGCGGGACGCAATACACCGCCACCGGGGCCATCCTCGGCACGCCGGCCTACATGTCGCCGGAGCAGGGCCAGGGCCAGGGGGGCGACGAGCGCAGCGACGTGTATGCGCTGGGCGTGATCTTGTACGAGATGGTGACCGGGCGCGTCCCCTTCGATGCCGACACGCCGCTGGCGGTGATTTACAAGCACATCAGCGACCCCTTGCCGCTCCCCCGCCGCTTGAACCCGGCCCTGCCCGAGGGCGTGGAACAGGTCATCCTCAAGGCCCTGGCCAAGCGCCCCGAGGACCGCTATCAACGCGCTTCCGCCATGGCGGAGGCGCTGGCGGGCGCCCTACCGGCCGAGACGGCCGCGGTCGAACGCGACACCTACGCCACCGAGG
>JAHELX010000541.1 GCA_024643945.1 Anaerolineales bacterium | reverse complement strand
ACGCTCAGCCAGGACTTTGAGCAGCTTGCCGTCCACCAACAAACCGCCGTCAGTTACTTCCACCGTGCCGTCGAACCGGCCGTAGTTCGAGTCGTACTTGAGTAGATGGGCCATAGTCGGTACGTCGCCGATGTCGTTGACGGCGACTACTTCCAGGGTGTCAGGGTAAAAGTCACGAGCAGCCTTGAAAACCTGTCGGCCGATGCGGCCAAAACCATTAATACCAATTTGGGTAGTCATGAGAATCCTCCTTGCAAAAGTATTAGAGCGTTCGGAAAATGTCGCTGGCACTGACAACGCCAACGATTTTACGCCCATCGAATACAAAAACACGACGTATGTGGTCACGCGCCATCAGGCGCGCACACTCCGGTAGCACTGCATCGGGTCGGACGGTGGTAACCGGCTTGCTCATCACGTCGGCTATTTCCACCTGCTCGGGGTCCTTACCGGAGGCGACTATCTTTTGTACCACGTCGGTTTGAGTAATGATCCCCCAGGTATCGGATGGAGACACCTGTTCAACCAGCAGGCTGCCGACCTGACGATCACGCATGCGCTGGATCGCCTCGGCGACGGTGGCATGAGGATGAATGGTCGCCACGTCCTTCGTCATAATTTCTTGCACAGTCTTCATCATTAAGTCTCCTCGTAGAGTCTTGTGGAGATTCTTCCTTGAGTCTCCTTTTGCCTTTCATACCATATCATAAGTGCCTGGGCCAACTTGCCCGGATCGTGTCGCCAGGGCCGTTGCTCGTCTACCACGTCGGCAGTAATGACCTGGTAATTGGCGTCGGCCAGAGTCGTCAGGGGGACTTGGGTCAGAGTCCAGTTGGCAGGCAAAGGGTGGTCGAAATCATTGTTGGCCAGCACAAATGGAAAAATTCCTGAACCTATGTGGCGCTCGATTGCCTGGACGTGATCGTCCAAGGTGAAGCCCTCAGTTTCGCCCAACTGCGTCGCTACGTTGCACACGTAGATTTTGAGTGCCTTGCTGGCACAGATGGCACGGGTAATATCGTCCACCAGCAGATTGGGCAACACACTGGTAAAGAGACTGCCCGGCCCGGCGATAATTAAATCGGCATCGAGAATAGCACGCAGTGCCGGCGGATAAGCCGGCACATTGGCCGGCTCAAAATAGACACGCTCGATAGGCAAGCGCGCCTCGGGGATGGCGCTCTCGCCCGCCACGCGCCGCACAGCTTCGGCTTCGTCTACCAGGTCGGCGCATAGGGTAACATTCTCCAGCGTAGAGGGGAGAATCTGTCCCCGGATAGCCAACACTCGTCCTGATTCTACCAGGGCCTTCTCAAAACTACCGGTCACGCTGGCCATCGCGGTGATGAACAGATTGCCAAAGCTATGACCGTCCAAAGTATGGCCGTTGTCCGCCTCCCGGCGCATGGCCGGAAAGCGATATTGAAAGAGTTGGGTGGTCAGCGCTTCGTCGTCAGCCAGGGCAGCAATGCAATTGCGGAAGTCCCCCGGGGGAAGCACACCCAACTCGCGCCGGAGTTTGCCAGAGCTGCCGCCGTCGTCAGCTACGGTGACGATGGCGGTGATGTGGTCAGTGTAAGCCTTCAACCCACTGAGCAGGGCGCTCAACCCGGTACCGCCTCCCAATGCGACGACTTTGGGACCCCGTTGCCGCTGCCGGTGGCGGTAGACAGTATCCACCACACTGGTACTGCCCGGCGGCACGAAGGCAGCCAGCAATGAGCGAATGAGTTGATAGGTTGCCAGCCCCGACAGCCCGAAGCCAATCAGCACCAGGCCCAACATAAGTGCCCAACTAGAGATTATCTGTAAAGTTAAAGTACGCCAAACCGGTGAAAGGGGCGATGAAGACGTGCCTATGTCATACAGCAAGTCAGCGAATCCCAGCCCCAACATAGTGATGCCCAATAACAACAAAAGCAGCCACCGTTTGACTCCCAAACCAGGGTAGAGCCATTTCCGGGCGGCTGTCGCCTTACGCCACATCACGCACGCTCACCAATGTCAATCAGATCCCAGCATGCCATTATAATCTATCTCCAGGGGTAAGTCAAAGGCAAGAGCGGGTAGGGGTCTGTCCCAGATTTTAGACGTAGGGGCGAGGTCACCTCGCCCCTACATTTCCCCGAAATTGGGACAGGCCAGATTGTTCTTCCTTTACTCTTACTCTGCGGCCCCAAAAATGTCATCGAGCAGATCAGCTACCCGCCGCCGTCGGGCTTCGGTATCCTCAGCATCGATTGCCAATTGCAGAATGACCTGGTTATCAGATTGGGCCGTCGTGGCAAAGCCGGCGGGCCACTGAAGCGCCTGCCCATCGGCTAACCGGACGATCCAGCGTCCTTCTTCTTGTGTCAACTCTCCCTGCCAGTCGTCCGTCGCCTGCGCCAATGCCTGATCTTCTCCTTCTACTTCGCGAGACCTTGTAGCCGGCGAGAGGCTTAACGCGACTGCCATTCCCGGCTGAACACTGGCCGGCAGAGTCGACCGGGGCCAATCGAGCTGCTGCCCGTCATCCAGCACCACCACGGCGTAATCACCTTCAAATCGATCAACGACCCCACGCACTGTTTCTTCATCCATTATTATATTATCACCGCTCCGTGGATACTTCGTAAGTTGTACCATCAGTCACGATGGTGATCGTCCCATGCTGATCGGTGCGATATACCCTGACCCCAAATCGCGAGAGCAACTCCAGCACCTCAGGCTGTGGATGGCCATAGCGATTGTTCTCCCCCACCGAAATGATGCCGACTTGTGGCGACACCGCCTGCAGCCAATCCAACGACGTGCTGTTACGGCTGCCGTGATGCCCCACTTTGAGGATTTGGGCATGTACGTCTGCGCCACTATTCAGGATGACCGTTTCCTCCGTCTCCTCCGCATCGCCAATGAAGAGAAACGTCACCGCACCGTAAGTCATACGGATGACGATGGAAGCATTGTTGGTGTCGTCGCTCTCAACCAGGGCATCAGTCGGACCCAGGATAGCGGTAGTCAACGACGGGTCAAAATCAAGCGACATCCCGCCCCGTGCCCGGACGGCCGGCAATTTTTTATCACGGATAGCAGTCAACAGGCGCTCGTAGGTTTGAGTGGTATGCACCTGCCCGGTTAGTACCACCTGGCCTACCGGGACCGCTTCGATCACACGCGGCAACCCACCAATGTGATCCTGGTCTGGATGGGTGACGACCATCACGTCCAGATGATCGCCGCCCCAAGCCTGCAGGGCTGGTAAAATCACGTTGTCAGCGTCTGCCGCACCGTTGCCCCCGTCGATAAGCATTGTCCGCCCAGCAGGCGAGCGGATGAGTGTAGCATCTCCCTGCCCGATGTCAAGGAACATGACTGTCAATAGGTCCTGGCCGGCAGGAGCAGTGGGGGGCGTCGTGACTGTGGGCGATGGCAGGATTGGCGGCGGAGTGGGTATGGCGCAGGCCAGGGCCGTGACCGTCAGGATTATGACCACGGCTATCAATGCCTTGAGGGCGGAATTTCGGCCAGTGAGCGGCATAGGCAACGTTCCTTTTCGTGAAGAGAGCTTGCGGTCACCCAATATAAACCAGGCAAAGGTCGAACGCTGCCATTGTAACATCCGATGAGGAGAATAGCAAGGGAATCAGGTACTGTTGACAAGCCACAACCCTTTGGTGTATGCTATATATGTGGGCTAAGATTAGGTATCTCCCTTCCATAAAGTCGAGAAGTGCGGCCACGTTCACGTTTCGCCAATTGAAATGAAGAACCGTCGGAGTCTGGCGGGCTACCTTTTCGACGACAGCGCCCCACCTGACAATTTCTGTCCACTTGCCGACTATCTCTAACAATTTTCTAATTTGTTTCACATGGATTTCCTGATTCCTTGTGGTACGCTGAAGACTGGGTTTATTTCATTGAAATAGGCCTATGGGACAAGGGGGCAACTTGCCCCGTCAACTTAGTCTTCTTCATGATTCATTCACGGCAACCTACAGGAAGCTACTGACTATTTTGCAGCGAGTTTGGGCAATAAGAGCAAACATATGGGGCCGGGCCTTTCCCTGTCAAGGACAAACTCACACAACGTGACGCTGGTATAACCCAATAGCAGCTTACCACTTTGTACTTGTTCAATAATAACTTTGCACTTCAATCGGCAAATCAGGTGTAAACTGATTGCAAAAGTACCAGGTTATTTCTGGACAAGTGCTTTGATAGCAGGTTGGTTGAAGCGTGGCCGTCCAAGCCAGAACAGAGCCGACTATAGTCTCCCGCTTGCATCGGTGGTAGCTGGCTAATCGTGGTGCGGGTCTAGTTGACCCAAGGAGTCGTAGATATGGCGGAAGACGCTATAAAATCAACCTTACGACCGGTTTGGAGGCTGGTAATTGCCATCGCAGCCGGTCTGGCACTGGCCGTGGTGATATTGGCCTGGCCGGCCATCGTGCGCGGCGACTCGCCCCCCGTCATCACCCAGGTTGAGGTGACATCCAGCAAGAGCGCCTTCTTCTACAGCCCACCACTGGCCGACACTGGGGGCGCCGTCTACTTCAATAGCCTGAGTGGCGAAGGGGCCGGCCAGATTATCGCCGTCGCCGTCACCGTTTCCG
>JAHELX010000540.1 GCA_024643945.1 Anaerolineales bacterium | reverse complement strand
TGGCAACCATGCTGCCGGGGGGAAGGGATCAGTTCCGCTCATCGTTGCCCCGTCGGCTGGCTTCCAGGGACCGAAGATCAGGTAGTTGGTGAGCACGGCGGCGATGAAATTCAGCCCCACACCCCCAAAAATCTCGTGGACACCACCGTACACTTTCAACCAGCCGGCCAATAGCCCCCACAACCCACCCCCGACCAACCCCGCCACCAGGAGCAGCGGGATGAACAGGATCGGCGGCAGGGCCAGGTTGAGCGCCAGCCAGGTGGTCAGCAATGCGCCGGCCACAATCTGACCTTCCACCCCGATGTTCCACAAACCGGCGGCAAAGGTGATAAGCAGTCCGGCCGAGCAAAGCAGCAGCGGCACCGTCGCCGTGACCACTGAGGCCCATTTATCGGGACTCTCCAACGCCCCCGCCAGGATGTTGCCGTAAGCCTCTCCCGGCGGTGCGCCGACGAGAAGCAGGATGAGGGTGGTGACCAGCAAAGCCAGGATAATCGGGATGAGGCCCCGCCCCAGGTTGGTCAGCCGCCGCGTCAACTGCATATCACGGTTCACTCGTGACTCCTTACGCCTCCAATCAAGTAGCCCAGTTCTTCGGCAGATGTCGTAGGGGCGTCTATTGGCATAGCCATCACACCGCCCGAGAAGACGGCGATGCGATCGCTGTGTTCCATCAATTCGTCCAGATCGGCGGAAATGAAGAGGATAGCTGTGCCGCTCCGTCGCCGCTCCAGCAGTTGTTCCCACACCCACATGGCCGATTCGATGTCCAGGCCTCGGGTGGGATGCTCCATCGCCAGTAACTTCAGGTCAGGCGGGAGCAGCGACAGCAGCGCCCGCTGCTGGTTGCCGCCGGAGAGGGCCTCGACCGGCGTGGCGGGCGTCCCCCGGATATTGAACTCTGTGACCTTCCTTTGCATCCCCTCTGCAGCCGCAGGCCAGTCAATGAAAACGGATTGGTGGTTGCGTTGGGACAGCACGTAGTGCTCGGCCAGCGTCAGGCTCCGGATCAGCCCCTCTTCGATACGGCCGGCCGGAAGGTAGGCGACGCCAGCCGCCAGAAAGTCGCGGTAGGAACGCCGGGTGAAGTCAACCCCGCTGAGTAACACGCGCCCGGACGCTGGTCTTTGCAGGCCGGCGCAGGCCTGGAGCATCAGTCGCTGGCCGCTTCCCTCCAGCCCGGCCAGGCCGATGACCTCCCCCGCCCGCACCGTCAGTGTCATATGGGGAACAGTCAGGCGATACGTTTGAACAGTCACGTCCTGGAGCTCCAGGACCCGCCCGCCCAGGACTACTGGCGGCCGCTGACTCTTGGGGAAGCTCTGGCCGAACATCAAATGCACCAATTGTTCTGTGCTAAAAGGAGCCTCAATATAGCCCGTGACTTTACCTTGCCGCAGGACCGTGACTCGGTCACATAACTCTTCCACCTCTTCCAGCTTGTGAGAGACGAAGATGACCGATTTGCCCTCTTCTTTGGCCAGCCGGCGCAAAGTCGCGAAAAGCAGGGTCTTTTGGGGCGCCGAGATACCGGTTGTCGGTTCGTCGAGGATGATGACCTCAGCGCCCAGGGCCAGCAGACGCAAAATCTCCAGTTGCTGCCGCTCGCCAACTGTCAGGGTGTTGACCCGCGCATTCGGATCGAGAGAGAAATTAAACCGTTGGGATAATTCCTTGAGTACGTGTCGCGCCCGCCGCCGGTTGGGGACCAGGCGCTCCTCGAAAGCCAGCAGTAAATTGTCGACCACCTTAAGCGGGGGAAAGTCAAGGGGGTCCTGGTGCAACATGCCGATGCCATGCCGGATCGATTCGGCGGGCGAGGTGAAATTTACCGGCTCTCCGTTCACTCGGATCTCCCCGCCGTCGGCGGAGATGAAGCCAGTGAGGACCTTCATCAGGGTCGTTTTGCCCGCACCGTTTTCACCCAGCAGGCCATAGATGATGCCCGGTTCCACGGTCAGGGTAATGCCATCGTTGGCTCTCACCGGGCCGAAATATTTTTTGATGTCGAGGAGTTCGATTTTCATCGGGTGATCAGGGATCAGCCCGCCCCGGCTGCGCCGCGCGGGCCGGGGGGATCGGGGATCAGGGATCAGGATTGTCCCTGATCCCTGATTACCCGATTCCTGATTCCTTATCCTTTACTCGCTGGGACCGGTCATGCCTTCCAGCAGTTGCTTCGTGTACCAGATTTGCTCGTCGGTGGCCACTTCGCTGTCTTTCAGGTAAACACTGCCATCCTGATAGTTGAGCGGGCCGACGAAGAGGTTGATGGAGCCATCGGCCAGGCCGGCGATGAACTCATCGAGCGTCGCTGATTCATCGGCCGTCAGGCCGTCACCCTTGATGAAGCCCACAGCGGTCGTGTCGCGGTTGTTGATGTCTTTCCAGTCGGGGCCGGCCCAGACCCATTCCTGCTTGAAGGTTCCGTCCTGGACTTTCTTGACGTAGTCCAGGTAGGCAGGTCCCCAGTTGAAGTAGGGCACGCCCAGGCAGATGTCGGGAGCTTCGGCGCAGGCACCTTCGTAGTCATAGGGGATGGCCCACACCGCCTCGCCCTGCCCCGCCCGCTGACCGGCAACTACGATAGCCTCGGTAGTGTCAATGCCGGAGAGGATGACATCGGCGCCAGCGTTGAAGATGTCATTAGCTACCTCAGTCGGATCCAGCGTGACGCCAGGGATGTTGAACCAGAAGCCGATCCACTGCACGATAAACTGCAAGTTGTTCGGATCTTGCCCCCGGTAGTTCTCGTAGCAGTAGCGGGCACCCAGGTAGACCGAGTTGGCCAGGCGACGCGTTTCATCGTTGATCAGGGGCCCCAGGTAGCCAATGGTTCCGGTTTCAGTCTTCAGCGCCGCCGCACAGCCGGCCATCATCTTGCCGTATTCCATGCGGCCCATATAGTTGGCTATGTTGGGCGGGGCCTCGCCGGTCAGGGCGTGGTCGCCAGAGATCATCACGAAGGGAATGTCGGGGTATTTGGCGGCCACAGTGTCGGTGTCGGTCTGGAAGTCGTCGGAGGTGGTGAAGATCATCTTTGCGCCCTGGGCTACCATGTCATCCACCACCTGTTCCAGGGTGGTCTCCGGCCGGTCGGCAGGATTGAGTTTGTCCAGCCAGATCATCTTAGTGCCGGGCAGATTCTTTTCAACATATTGGCCGGCGGTATAGTGAGCCTCGCTCCAGCCATGGTCATTGTAAGGGCCCACCATAACGACGCCGAAGTCGAATTCTTCTGCGGCTGCCGCACCGGCTGCTTTGCCCATTGCCTTGTCAGATGGTTGGCCCACACCTTCGGGTGCCTCAGCGGGTGCTTCGCCTACGACACCTTCGACGAAGTAATCCATACTGAGCATCTCTTCGTCGGTCAGGCAGTTGCCTTCGGCCACCACCACCTTGCCGTTAGCGCCCTTGATGGGGCCGCAGAAGACATCCCACTTGTCGGAGGCAAGCAGGGCTTGCTGATCGGCAACCAGGGCTTTGACGTTATCGGGCACCCGGTCGGAGAGAGGCGCCAGGTCCACGATGCCGTCGTCTAGCCCGCCCCAGTACGATTCGGTGCTGTAAGTGCCGTCCATCACCTTGCGGACGATTTCCACGTATTTGGGGGCCCAGTTCCAGACCGGGCTGGTGAGGACTGTGTCACCCACAAACTCGGACATATCCGAGTCATAGCCGATGGACAGTTTTCCGGCGTCGGCGGCAGCCTTCTGCGGCTCGGTGGTGTCCTGGTGCTGGGCGATGACGTCAGCACCCTCGGCCAGTAAAGCATCGGCCGCTTCCTTCTCCTCCGGCGGGCCGAACCAGGTGTTGGTCCACACCACCCGAACTTCGGCCTGGGGGTTCGCTTCCCGCACGCCCAGGGTGAAGGCGTTGATGCCCCGGATCACCTCAGGAATGGGGAAAGCAGCCACGTAGCCGATGATGTTGCTCTGGGTCGCCGACCCGGCGACCAACCCCGACAGGTAACGCGGCTGATACATGCGCCCGAAGACGGTGGAGACGTTAGGCGCGGTCTTGTAGCCCGAGATGTGGACGAACCAGGTATTGGGGAATTCCTGGGCAACAGTGACGGTCGGGTCCATAAAGCCAAAAGAGGTGGTGAAGATCAGATTATACCCCTTCTGGGCAAAGTCGCGGATGACGCGTTCGGCCTCAGGGCCTTCGGGCACGTTCTCGATGTAGGTGGTTTCGACCTTGTCGCCGAACTCCTTTTCAACCGTCAAACGCGCTTGTTCATGCGCATACGTCCAGCCCATGTCGCCGATGGGCGCCACGTAGACAAAGGCCACCTTAAAAGGCCCCTCAGCGGCGGGTGCCTCAGTGGCCGCCGGGGCTTCGGTGGCGGCCGGCGCCTCGGTCGCAGCGGGTGCCTCGGTAGCGGCCGGCGCCTCGGTCGCAGCCGGCGGCGCCTCGGTAGCGGGCGCGCCGCACTGCGCGGCCACCATGCTCAAGATGACCAGCAAAGCGATCAGAATCCAAAACCTCTTAGCGTTCATTGAAAATATCCTCCCTTACACAAGTCTGGTGGTCAGATAAGCAAAGAGTTTTGGTGCCAGGTATTACCTCCTTTCTCCTAATCCCCTCCTCCGTTGTTA
>JAHELX010000053.1 GCA_024643945.1 Anaerolineales bacterium | reverse complement strand
TCGTTGATATTGAGGGTGACATCGGCTCCCATCTGCTTGCCGACCTCCAGGCGTCCGTCCCGTGTGCCAACCAGGAAGACCTTGGAGGCACCCAGCGCCTTGACGATGCTAACTCCCATCAAGCCAATAGGCCCCGGGCCGAACACGGCCACCGTCTCGCCCGCCATAAAACCACCTACGTTTTCGATAGCATTCATCACGCAGCCACCGGTGGTGACCAGCGCTGCCTCCGAATAGGAGATATTATCGGGGATGCGGTAGAGGGTGTTGACGTGGTTAATCGCGTATTGGGCATAGCCACCGTTGGTAGTGAATCCATAGTGACGGTGTCCAGTTTCATTCTTGCCGTAATTGAGACAAATAGTGTAGTGACCGCGTATGCAATTGGCGCATTTGCCGCATCCTTTGTGAGACTCGATGGCGACCCGATCTCCCACTTTGAATTTGATCACGCCCGGCCCCAGGGCGACGATCTCGCCGCTGTATTCGTGGCCGGGGATAAAGTTGCCGTAATCCAGATTGAGGTGCCAGCCGAAGCCGATCACCTTGGGGTCCGTGCCACAGATGGCACAGGCATGGACCTTCATCAGAACCTCATCCGGGCCGGGCTCGGGTATCGGATACTCCTGCACGCGCAAGTCGTTGGGTCCGTGTAGTACTGCTGCCTTCATGTATTCTGTCATTGAGAGCGATTTCCTCCCTGTGGTAAATGAATAAAAGTATATGTGACGATTCGTACAATCTCAAACTATACTCATAGCTTGGACCCTTGGGTCACGAACCACGCAGATCTCACACTTCATCGGGTTGCCTTGGAGATGATGCGCAAACGAAAGGGCTATCCTGTGAGGTTTCATCCAGTTCGTACTTTTCGTGGTCCCAGACTGGTTTACAAGTTTATCGAACTGTGCGCTGGCGGGAGCAGGTTATGCCTTCGCGACGAGAGAATCAGCGTGTGACGTATCCCCCTCAGGGCAGCAGCGTCTGGTTACAAGATGAGAGCGATTTCATCCGGGATGGCACCCGCTTGCGAGCCCCCCTCGAAACCCTGCTTGAGCAACTGGACGAGCACTTGAGCCGTGTTCTCGTGATGGTCCCTGGCGCATCGCTCAGCCGCGTCACTGTCTCTGGCCATCAATGCTTCCAGGATGCTGCGGTGCTCGGCTAGAACCTCCAGGATTCGGCCGGGGCTGCGCAGGCTCAGGTAGCGATAGCGGCTGGTTTTGGTATACAGGTTAGTGATCATCTCGTATAAGAAGGGCGCGTTAGTCCCCTGGTAGATTATCTCATGGAATTTACGGTTAAATTGTTCAAAATCGGTCGGTTCTGAGGGATCTATCCCCTGCTCGGTCGTGGCCAGGATACTCTCCAACTCGGCTAAATCTTCCTCGGAAAGGTTTTCGACTGCCAATCGCGTCGCCAGACCGTCCAAAACAGCCCGGATGTGATAGAGTTCAATCAATTCCGGAATCGACAAATCGGCCACGACGGCTCCGCGATGTGGCTCGAAATCGACCAGCCCTTCGGTCTGCAGACGCCGGATAGCCTCCCGTAAGGGGGTGCGGCTGGTGCCAAACTCGGCAGCCAGATCTTCGAGGACCAGGCGCTCTCCTGGCTTGAACCTGCCGTTCAAAATCGCGTCGTAGATCTGTTCGTAGACGTAATCTTGCTTGGTTTTAAACATGGTGCCAGCCGTGTGAGAACTAATTGACAGTTGGGGAAACATAGTGTATACTGGATATTGGATACTGTATCTAATATCCGGCCCCGATTATAGCATAAACTCCCTGTGGTGTCAAGAGGGAAACCTTTATACAACAATACCTGAAAAACGAGAAAGGTGAATCAGCCCAATGAAACGGATTGCAGGACACGAAGGCAAGCTTTCCGCGCCTCCACTGCACGCTGGCGTCGTCAGCCGCGAGATTATCGGCAAAAACACGCTGGCGCAGCATGCCGCCATTCACGTCTCCACCATCGCCCCAAGCGGCGGCTCCGAAATGGACACCCATCCCCGGTCTGAGCAGACCTTCTACGTGCTGAGTGGTCAGCTCACGTTCCTCACCGAGGGCGACGAGCTGGTCGCGCAGGCGGGCGACGCGGTGTTTATCGCAGCCGGTGAGCCCCATGCAACGGCCAACGACGGGGAAATCGACGCCGTGTGCCTGGTGGTTACCGCCCCACCCCTGTAAAGAGGTCTCTCCCGTGAAAGCTGTAGTCAAGCAAACTTCTGGCACAGGGGGCGTTGCGCTCCTGGATGTGCCTGAGCCAACGCTTGGGCCAGGGCAAGTCCTGATCGAGGTCCGCGCTGCCGGTGTATGCGGGACGGACTACCACATCTTCAAAGGAGAGTTCCCCTGCCGTCCCCCTGTTATTATGGGACACGAAGTGGCCGGGGTTATTGCCGATGTGGGCCAGGGTGTGACGCGGGTGAAGCCAGGCGACCGGGTGACCTCTGAAACCTATGCCTATACCTGCGGACATTGTCGCTACTGCCGGGGAGGACAGCGCAACCTGTGTCCGGAACGTCTGTCCATCGGTTCTGGCGTGGATGGTGCCTTCGCCCGCTACATGATGATCGACGAGTTGTACGTGCACAGGCTGCCTGACAATCTCGATTTCGCCGTCGCTGCGCTGACCGAACCGCTGGCCTGCTGCATTCACGAGATATTCGACACTGCGACCATCCGGCCGGGGGATTGGGTACTAGTCTCCGGGCCGGGCACCGTCGGGCTACTCAGTCTGCAACTGGTGAACGCGGCCGGGGGACGCTCCATCGTAGTGGGTACCACAGGTGACAGGCCACGCCTCAAGCTGGCACGGGAACTGGGCGCCGAGCAGGTGGTGGACGTCTTCAAAACCAGTTTGGACGAACTCGTGGCCGACCTGACCGGCGGTGAGGGCGTCGACATAGCACTGGAATGTGCTGGTAGTGGAACCTCGGCCCGACAATGCCTGCACGCACTGCGCCGCGACGGCCATTACGTACAGATTGGCCTGTTCGGCCAACCCATCGAGCTGGAAATGGACCAAGTGGTGATGAAGCAGCTTAAGATCACCGGCGCCTTCGCCCACGTGCCGTCGGGATGGGATCGGGCGCTCGACTTGATGAGCACTGGTCAGGTCATCACCGAGCCGCTTGTCACGCGTCGTCTGCCGCTAGAAGGATGGGAAGAGGCCTTTCGGGCCTTCGGTGACCGGCGAGAGATCAAGATATTGCTTGAACCCTAGTCCTCTTGTAGAGGATTAGAAATGCAACGCTTTCTCCATAAGGAATAAAGGATGGCAAACACAAATCCCGTCAAAAAATTGATAGAGCTCAACCCGCAAATGGAAATATGGTGGGACTCTTCGCCGCTGATCTACGAGGAATGGATTAGGGACGCGGGCCAGGCGTATCGTGATCTGGGCCTGTTTCAGTTGGCCAAAACCCAAGCGGGCGCGACCTGCTTCACGCCCGCCAGCTTGTTGCACGGCGCCACCACCAATCAGCCGCTGACGTGGCAGGTACTTAATCGGCAGCCCGAGAAGTGGGGCAAGTGGTTGGCAGCGCAGGCCCCCGGCGCAACAGAACCTGGTGACAGAGAGGCGATGTGGCGTCTGTTCATCGAAGTGGCCGCCCAGGGCGCCGATATGCTGTGGCCTATTTGTGAAGCCTCGGACTATGGGCGGGGGCAGATTTGCTGCCAGGTGGACCCGCGCGACATGACCAACCTGGAGGCCATGCTGGACCAGGCGCGGCGCATTCACGCTGCCCGGCCCAACCTGATGGTCAAAATGCCTGGCACTAAAGAAGGGATTGAGGGGGTGCGCATCTTGACCGCCGAGGGCATACCCACCAACGTAACGCTGGGATACACAGTCGCCCAATTGGTAGCGGTGGGTGAGGCAGCCCGGACCGGGCTCGTCGAAGCCAGACGAGGCGGGGCCCAATCACCCTATTGGCGCTCGTGCGCGGTCATGATGCTGGGCCGCTACGAGGAGGCGCCGCCCATGCAACAGCAGGCGTGCGAGTTCGGCATCGAACTATCAGAGGCGGACCTGCGCTGGGCGGGCATCGCTATCTTCCGCAAGGCGCACAGGATCTTCCAGGAGCGAGACTATCCCACCAAGCTCATGGCGGCTTCGATGCGCCCCGGCCCGCGCGTTGACGGCGCGACTCGGGTGTGGCACCTGGAGAAATTGGCCGGCGCGAACGCTGTGCTGACGGTCTTCCCCAATATCTTCGAAGCCTTCCTGTCGGCCTATGCCGAACTCCCCCTCGATCCGCACATTGACGAGCCCATTCCCGACGAGGTGATGGATCGGCTGCTGCGTATCCCCTACTTTGTCGAAGCCTACGAGGAGGACGGCCTGGCTCCCGAGGATTTTGTCTCTCATCCAGCTTTGCAAGCCACCGCCACCAGCTTCGCCCAGGCGATGGAGAAGGTGGAGCAGTTCGCCCGGCAGCATTCCGAGAGCGCATAGGACACCTGGCTAGCCTCCGTGTAGAGGGACCAAGCCAGGCATTGGGTGCAACCGAGTGTCTGGCACCTGGCTTTAACAACTCTGAGGGCAGTCGGTTCTAAATCCACAATACAGACATGTCGGCCTTTTAGCTGTTACGAGGATTGAATAATTGTGCCTTCGCTGCTCGCCGTGAAATGGTTGACACAAGCTACAAATCGTTATAAAATGGCCTTGGGGGGGAAAATATCTTTTTATGTTACTTTCCGCTCTTCTTTCCTCATTGTGAAACGGAAATCCAAAACACACTGCGCTTGACGGGCTACGAATAGCTCGTGGCCCATGCTATCCCACGTCTGTCTGCTCTCGTACCCCGTCAAAGGGGTATTAGTGATATTAGTCACATCTACATGTGATGAATGTCACTATATAAAGGGTGAATACGTGGTATATTGTGTGGGTAAAATTGCCCATGCCAATACCCAAAGTTTTAAGGGTCTCGAACCTTCGAGTCGTCCTGCCTCTGGCTATAGTCTCTGCCTGAGATAGAAGATGCCATGCAGAGAGCAGGCGACTTTTTGGTGTTTCATCCATCCATTTTAATACCCATCAGGAGGCAAAGGCTAATGGATCGACGCCGGGTGGGGATAGTCGTGGCCACGGCGCTGTTGCTGGGGTTAATCGGAGCGAGCCCGGTCCTGGCCGAGGGGCCGCGGCCCCAGGCGGGGGACAACGGGGCCTGCCTGGCGTGTCACGGGAAGCCGGACCTGACGTACGAATTTGCGTCGGGGGAAGTGTGGTCGCTGTACGTGGCGGGGGATGCCTTTGGCAGCTCGGTGCACGGTCAGCAGGGGCTGGCGTGCACGGCGTGTCACCCGGAGATCACGGGCTATCCGCATCCTGAGCTGGGGGTGAACAGCAGTCGCTACTACCAACTGGAGCATTACCAGACGTGTGCCCAATGTCACGACGAGGTGTATCAGAAGTCGCTGGACAGCATCCACGCGCAGGAGATCGCGGCGGGGAACTGGAATGCGCCGATCTGCACCGATTGTCACAGTGCGCACGACACGACGCCGCCGGACCAGCCGCGGACGAAGATCCCCAAGACGTGTTCGAAGTGTCACGCGGCGATCTACGCCGAGTATCTGGAGAGCGTGCACGGGCAGGCGTTGGTGGACGAGAACAACCCGGACGTGCCGACGTGTATCGATTGTCACGGGGTGCACAACCAGGAGGATCCGCGGACGGCGCAATTTCGGTTGAACTCGCCGGATTTGTGTGCGCGGTGTCACGCGGACAAGGGGTTGATGAGCCGGTATGGGATCTCGACGCACGTGTTTGAGACGTACGTGGCGGACTTTCACGGGACGACGGTGACGTTGTTTGAGCGGCAGACGCCGGATCTGGCGACGAACAAGCCGGTGTGTTACGACTGTCACGGGGTGCACGATATGAAGAGACCGAGCGATCCGGCGTCGCAGGTGTACCAGGAGAATCTGCTGGGGACGTGCCAGAAATGTCATCCGGATGCGACGGAGAGCTTTCCGGCGAGTTGGCTCAGTCACTACGAGCCGAACGTAGAGCGGTATCCGATCGTGTATTACGTGGACCTGTTTTACAAGATCTTGATCCCGTCGGTGTTGGGATTCATGGGGATATATGTGGTGATCGACGTTGGGGGGCACCTGGTGCGGCGCGTGGGTGGCAAGGAAGAGGAGGACGAATAGGGCATGGCCGAGGCGAAGAAGAGTTACGAGCGGTTTAGCCTCTCGCAACGGGTGCAACACTGGGTGATGACGCTGTCGTTCACGGTGCTGGCGGTGACGGGTTTGCCGCAGCGGTATGCGCTGGCGGGCTGGGCGGAATGGATGATTGCGGCTTTGGGGGGCATCGAGAGGGTGCGGGTGATCCACCGGGTGGCGGCGGTGGTGTTCATCGTGGCGACGCTGTTTCACTTCATGGCCTTGGCGTATTGGGTGTGGGTGAAGCGGGTGCGGATGACGATCTTGCCGGGCGTGAGAGATGTGACGGATATGCTGGATGCGATCCGCTACAATCTGGGGCTGGCGCGGCGGCATCCGAGGTTACCGCGCTACAACTTTGCGGAGAAGCTGGAGTACTGGTCGCTGATCTGGGGATCGGTGCTCATGATCGCGACGGGCTTTATGCTGTGGAACCCGATTGCGACGGCGAGCTTGCTGCCGGGGGAGATCATTCCGGCGGCGAAGACGGCGCACAGTGCGGAGGCGTTGCTGGCGGTGCTGGCGGTGATCATCTGGCACTTCTATTCGGTGCACGTGAAGACGTTCAACCGGTCGATGTTCACGGGGAAGCTGACGCGGGAGCAGATGGAGGCGGAGCACGGGGGGCATCTGGAGGAGCTGGAAGCGGGGGTGTTGCTGGCGCCGGTTTCGCGGGAGGTGAAGCGGCGGCGGGAGCGGGCGTTTTTGCCGGTGGCGGCGGGGGCGTCGCTGGTGATGGGGTTGGGGTTGTACATGTTTGTGACCTTTGAGCAGACGGCGCTGGAGACGGTGCCGCCGGCGGAGACGGTGCAGGCCTTTGTGCCGGCGACGGCGACGCCGACACTGACGCCGACGGCGACGCCGGTACCGACGGCGACGCCTGAGGCGACGGCGACACTGGCGGGGGGTGAGACGAACCCGGGTTCTGGGGCGGGTGAGGGGGAGTTGGTCAGCGCGCCGGTCATCCCGCACGGATTGGAAGGGTTTGGGGAGTGTTTGCAGTGTCACGCGGCGGGGGGCGTGGTGCCCTATCCGGCGGGGCACGAGCAGTACGGGGCGAATACGTGCCAGGTATGTCACACGACGCAGGGACCGGGGCCGGTGCCGGCGATGGTGCAGCACGGACTGGAGGGGCGGGAGAACTGCCTGATGTGTCACGGGTTGGACTTGCTGCCGGAGAGTCACCAGGCGGCGGATTTTGACAGCGCGGAGTGTTTGCAGTGCCATACGGCCGGGGGCACGCTGGAAGCCGGGGCGACTACGGCTGGCGGCGGGACGGAAGCAGCGGCAGAGGGGAGCGTGAGCTTTGCCAGCGACGTCGAGCCGCTGCTGGAGGCTCAGTGCGGGACGTGCCACGGGGAGACGGCGCTGGGTGGGCTGCAGGTGACGGCGTACCAGGCGCTGCTGGCGGGGGGCGAGAATGGGCCGGTGATCCTGCCCGGCTCGCCGGATGAGAGCCTGATCGTGGTGCAGATGAGGGGGGAGCATCCGGCGCGTCTGAGCGGGGATGACCTGCAGAAGCTCATTGATTGGATCGCTGCCGGAGCGGAAGACGATTGATCTGCTTGAGAGAGTTATCGAAATAATAAGGGGGGAAAGGAAGTGGGAAAGATTACCCGCTGGTTTTGGGGTTTGCGACGGCCTATCCGCTGGGGCGTCGCGTTGGGGACGCTGATCGTTTTGTTTCTGGGGGCGGTCACGATCAGCGCCACTACATGGGAATATACCAATAGTCCTCAATTCTGCGGCACTACCTGCCACACTATGCCGCCCGAGTATACCGCGTATCAGATCTCGCCCCATGCTCGTGTGGCTTGCGTGGACTGCCACCTGGGGCAAGACACCGTTTTACTTACCGTACCCCGTAAGGCAAGGGAACTCAGCCACGTTGTCAACGCCTTCACCAAAGCCTATGAACCGCCCATCTACGTCAAGAATTTGCGCCCTGCCCGGGACACTTGCGAGAAATGTCATAATCCAGAGAAGTTCTCCTCCGACGCCTTCGTTGAAATCAGGCGCTATGCCGATGATCAAACCAACGACCCAACACGTACTTATCTCATTGTCAAGACAGGCGGCGGTACTCGCCGTGAAGGATTAGGGCGGGGCATCCACTGGCACATCGAAAACGAAGTCTGGTTCTATTCCGATGACCCGCTCAAGCAGACCATTCCCTACGTGCGGGAGGTTGGACCCGACGGGCAGGTAACTGAATACTTTGACGTGGAAGCCGGCCTGCCCCCTGACTTTGGCCAGCAGGTTAAAGATCAATTGCATCGGATGGATTGTATCGATTGCCATACGCGCATTTCGCACCTCTTCCGTTCGCCGTCTGATGCGATGGACGATGCCCTAGCTCGCCACCAAGTTGACGACAGCATCCCTTATATTAAACAGCGTGGCGTGGAGGTACTGAGCCAGCAATATACCAGCACCGAAGAGGGCTTGCAGACCATCGAGTCCCTCGACGGCTGGTACCGCGAAAATTATCCCGATTTTTACGCTGCGAATCAAGGGGCGGTGCAAAGCGCCGTCGAAACGATCAAGGGCATCTTCACCGTGACTGTATTCCCTAACCTGGGCGTTGGCTGGCAGACCCATCCCGACAACTCCGGCCACCGGGAATTCCCCGGCTGCTTCCGTTGCCACGACGGCAAGCATACATCCCCCCAGGGCAAGACGGTGCGCCTGGAGTGTAACGTTTGTCACTCCATTCCTGATGTCGTGCCGGCGGGTATGGCCGCCCCTGTGTTGAGCATTGACAAGCCCGGTGAGCCCGAGTCGCACCTGGATTCCAATTGGCTGGCCCGGCACCGCTATCAATTCGACGAGACGTGTGCCACCTGTCACGACGTGAACAATCCTGGTGGTACCGACAACACCAGTTTTTGCTCCAACAGTGCATGTCACGCCACCGAATGGAAGTACGTGGGGCTGGATGCGCCAGCTATTCGCGCTCTGGCGGCGCCACCGTCAGTGCCTGGCAACGGCGAACCCAAACCTGTGCCACACCCGATCGGAGCGCGTACCGACTGCAGTATATGTCACGCCGCTGACGCAGTGCGTCCTTACCCGGCCGACCATGATAGTTACGAACAGGCTCTCTGTACCCAGTGCCACCAGCCAACTCTGAGCGAGGAAGGCGGCGAACCGGTGACCGTATCAATACCATCGATACCTCACACCCTGGAGGGTCGGCGCGACCAGTGTCTTACCTGCCACGGTGTCGATGGTTTTAAACCCTACCCGGCCGACCACCTGGGGCGGACGACGGAGACCTGTCTATCTTGCCACAAGGCAGCTACGCCGGAGGGGGATACCGCTGGGACTGAGGGGGCTACGTCGACGGAACCCATGTCGGCTGCCAGTCCGCCCCCTGTCCCGCATACCCTCGAAGGGCGTGATGATTGCCTGCTTTGTCATAATCTGGATGGGGTAAAGCCCTTCCCGGCTGATCACGAGGGGCGGACAGCCGATACTTGCCTATCTTGCCACGAGGTAACTAAATCGGAGAGCGGTGCCACTTCAGTAGAGTCCGAGGCAACGGAATCTGAAAGTGAAACCGCTTCGGCAGAATCTGCCAGTTCTGGCGAGGCTGCAACCGAGGAGGCTGGGGAAAGTCAGGAGGCGGGCCCGCCGCCAATGCCAGCCGACCACGTCGGGCGTGAGGGACTCTGCCTGGGTTGCCACCAGCCGGGTGGAGGCGTGAAGCCTTTGCCGGCCGACCACGAAGGGCGCGAGGTTGATATCTGCCTTAGTTGCCACGTTTTGGCCGAATAAATAACCAGCGTGAGAGATCTCTCGGAGACTTCGCAAACCAGGTGAGGCTTTGGCTTGCCCGGACATCCTCGAATATACCCAAGCCAGGCCTTCAACCAGGTCAGCGCAGCCTTCGCTAACTTTCCGAGAAGATTTTGGAACGACATAAAAAGGGCGTATTCAGAGTAAGTTGTAGGGGCGGGCTTAACGCCCGCTTTGGGCGCCTGCAAGGGGTGCCCTACAACCGAATTGAATGCGCTCAAATGAAAGGAGGTGGTTTATAGAAAGACTTAATAGATCGTTGGTCTCCGGGCGCTGCCACAGATCGCTCGGGGGAACCATCTGTTGATAGTTACTAAGGAGGTTGAGAAACACGTGAAAAAGATCATCCTAGGCGCTTGTCTGTTGACATCAGTTTCTCGACAGGTTAGCGCAAACCAAAGTAGAGGGAGGAGCCAAAATGTGGAAGAAGCTCAGTGTTGGCATCTGGATTAGCGTAATCTTGCTTTTGGCTGTCGCTATGATAGCTGGCTGCGCAGGTTCTGCTGGTCCTGCTGGTCCTGCCGGTCCTGCTGGTCCTGCCGGTCCTGCTGGTCCTGCCGGTCCTGCCGGTCCTGCTGGTCCTGCCGGTCCTGCCGGCCCGATGGGTGAAGCGGCCGGCCCCACCCCAGCGCCGAAGACAGTGGAGGTTGATGCCGGCGAAGATCAGAGCGCTGCACCCGGCGCAAGCGTCACGCTGAATGCGACCGTCAATGCGGAAGACGGCTCCACGGTGACCGGATACAACTGGGAGCAGACCGCAGGCGTACCGGCCAAGATCAGCGGTGCGGATTCGGATACGCTGGCGGTGACTCTCGGGGATGCCGCGGCCTACAAGGAAAAACTCTTGGCATCGCTCAAGACGGAGGATCGGCTTGGGGTGCAAGCTATCAATCCGCATTCTCTGGAGGCGGGCGAAACGGCCACCTTCGAGGTGACTGTGACTACGGATAGCGGGACCTATGGCGATTCGGTCAACGTGAGCGCAGATCTCCCCTATGTAGTCAGCACAGGCATAAGCAATGTGCCGATCAATGTGCCTGTTCTGTTGGGGGGTAAGGTTCAGGACTCCTATAGCTGGACGTTAGCTGGTCCCAGTGGTTCTGCGGCAACCCTGAATGACGCTTCAAGCCGAAATCCGTCATTCACCCCCGATGTCAAGGGCAAGTACACGTTGACGGAAGAGACGAGTGGGGCGGCCTTTGATGTTTATGCCGGTACCTGGGTCGGCGTTATTACCGGGCAGGACGACAATGGGGAGCCCACGGCGGATGCTACCTGCACTACCTGCCACAACGGCGAGATAGCCCCCGACATGTTTACCCCCTGGAAGGCGTCAGGGCATGCGGAGATCTTGACCCAGAACCTCGATGACCCTAATGGCCACTGGAGCCTGAGCTGTGCCAGCTGTCATACTGTTGGCTATGATCCCGCGGCTGATAATGGTGGCTTCGATGAATCCGTAGCCGAGTCGAATTGGGAAGTGCCCCACGGCGCCGTGGGCAACTGGGCCAAGATACTCGAAGACTACCCGGCAGTGGCGCGACTGGGCAACATCCAGTGCGAGAACTGCCATGGTCCGCAGGATAGTGAGGCCCATACCTTAGGAGCACCACGCCAAAACATCTCATCCGACCTCTGTGGGTCCTGTCACGGCGAACCGGCGCGACATGGACGCTTCCAGCAGTGGGAGGAGAGCGGGCACGCTAATCTGGAGCTGGCAATCGACGAAGCAACAGTTGAAAACAGAGGGGCTACGGCCGCTCACTGCGGGCGCTGCCATGCTGGAGAAGGTTTCCTGGCCTGGATACAGCAAGATGATCTTACACAACGGATCCAGGGTGCGAATGGCGACGCAACGGTTGAAGAGTTGACAGCCCTTGGCATGACTGCGGATTCCGTTCATTCGCAGACTTGCGTAGTGTGCCATGATCCCCATGAGCAGGGCAAAACCTCCGGGGAACCAAATACAGCAACTGTTCGAATCGAAGGCGACACTCCGATGCTGCCTGCCGGCTTCCAGGCGGTCGGCGTGGGCCGTGGTGCTCTCTGTATGACCTGCCACAACACTCGAAACGGCGCTCACAACGATAAGGTCGGAGATCCTGCCAACTACTCAGCTCCTCACGTTGCTGCTCAAGCTGATGTGTTGATGGGCGAGAACGCTTACTTTGTCGAAACTGGAGCCCGCTCGAAACACTCCTTCATCGTGGACACTTGCACCACATGCCATATGGAGTTGACACCACCGCCTGCGGAGTTCAGCTACGAAGGGTCTGGCACCAACCACACCTTCGAAGCCAGCACAGCAATCTGTGGCGAGTGCCATGGCACTTTTGACGGCGGTACACTCCAGGAGAGCACCGAGGCAATGCTCCACGAGTTGGGCGCGAAGATGGGTGACTACTTGCTCAGCAAGATGCCAGCCCAGGTCCATATCAAGGACTACACGCCTCATGAGAACCAGGGCAAGTCCTATGATGTGAAGAGCAACGATGTCACAGTGGATAAGGCCAACATCACATCTATTGAATCAACGGAGCCTCATGGCCAGCAAGGCTTTATCCTGAAGTTCGACACCCCGGTAGAAGTCACGTACGCACCAGAAGGTGAAGAGGCTCACACGCTATCGCTCACCGAGGTGCAGGTCCAGCTAGGCGACTTTACGACTGACGGAACAGCTTCCCTAATCGAGACTAGCGATCCATTGGTCAAGGCTGGCTGGAACTACTTCCTGATCCATGGGGACAATAGCGGGGGAGTCCACAACCCATCGTTTGCTATGGACGTGATACGGGCATCCATTGATGCGCTAGAGTAGGCAAGGCTACTGCTACTGCCGGTATAGGCACAGCAAATTGCCAACCACACGCAAGACCGGGCACTGTAAGGTGCCCGGTCCTTTTTTTGTCGAGCTGGTTTATTATACCCAACACACCCACCCGCGGGTATTATACTGTGGCGACCCCTACGCCATCCAATCTTGCCCTTCAGACGAGAGGTAGGTGGCAATGCGGTGCCTGACGGCGTAGGTGGCCAGTTCGATGCGGTTGTTCAAGCCCAGCTTATTGAGTACACTGCTCACGTGGTTGCGCACCGTCTTCTCGCTTACCGACAGCACCTCGGCGATCTCGCGGTTGCTCTTGCCCTGTGACACCAGGTGCAACACCTCTAGCTCCCGTTTCGAGAGGTCGCGGAAGGCGCTGGCGTCAAGCAGTCGTTCTGTCTGGCGCATGCGTTGCAAAACGCGCTGGGTCACCTGTGGGTCGAGCAGCGCCTCGCCGCGCCGGACGGCCTCGATGGCGCGCAGCAACTCTTCGTTGCCCACCTGCTTGAGCACGTAACCAACGGCCCCCGCCAAAACTGCCTCGGCGATAAGGTCGTCATCGGTATATGAGGTGAGCATAATCACCCGGATGTGGGGCCAGCGCTCGGTGATGCGGCGGCAGACATCCACGCCGGTCTGATCGGGCAGTCGGATGTCGAGGATCACCAGGTCCGGATCCAGGCGCTCACAGGCTATCATCGCCTCACGAGCCGATCCGGCTTCCCCCACTACGATCACCCCCGGGATGTCTTCCAACAGCGTAGCCAGCCCCAGTCGCACTACTTCGTGATCGTCAACCAGCAAAATTCGCAGCTTCTTCATCGTGGGTCATCCCAGGGAACACTCAACACGACCTGCGTGCCCTGGGGTGGCCTGCGCTCGATGCGCAGTGTCCCTCCCAGCAGGCGTGCCCGGTCGCGCATGTTGCGCAGGCCAAAGCCAGCCACGTGCTCCTCGGAGAATCCGACGCCATCGTCAGCGACCGTCACCTCTAACTGCCCGTTGCGGCGCCCGGCCACTATCCACGTATGGCGCGCACGCGCGTGACGGATAACGTTGCTGAGTGCCTCGTTGACGATGGCCAGGACGTGCGTAGCACGGGCCGGTGAAAAGAACTCGGCCTCATTGCAGTCAACCCTAAGCTCTACGTCTATGAGCGATTGCAGATGTGGTTCCTCGGCCAGCTTGCGGAGTCTGTCCACCAGACTCTCACTGGGGGCGCTGGGCTCCAATTCGACCACGAACTGACGTAAGTCCCGGATGGCATGCTGCAATGCCGAGATCACCCGATCCAGGCGCACTGCCAGGGGATTATGAGCGTCCATCTTTTTTCGAATCGACTCGGCCATCAGCCCGGCGGTATATACGGTTTGAATGGCGCCGTCGTGCAATTCGCGGCTGACGCGTTCCCGTTCACTCAGCAAAATCTGGGCCCGTTCCATTTCCTCAATGCGCCGGTCTACTTCTACGTCGAAGATTTCGAGACCACGCACGATCGCAATGACCAGCACCAGGCCCGCCAGTGACCGCAAGACCTGGGGCGGCATCCCCAATAGGTTGAGCACCGCATCCGCGTTGATCACATTTGCCGGGAAGAAAGGGGCCGGTGCCACGAACAGGCCCCCAAAGATGGCATACGAAGCCAATGCCAGGCTGGCAACCCGGAACGTACGCGCGATGTGAGGGAATTCTTGTAACTGGATGCGTTGTCGCGTTTGCTGCGCGAGTCCCAGGGCAGCCACCAGGGCGCCTGGAAAGCCCAACAGATAGCGTGCCCAAATACTGGCGTAGACCACCAATTGCTCCGAATTCCAGCGGGGGACCTGGCTGGTCCACAAATAGGCAATGGTCCAAGCGATCAGCAGCCCACTTGGGACAATCTGAATCCAGCGCAGGCGAGGGTAGAGCGGGCGCAGGGTCTCGGCCCCAAATTGGAAAAGGCAGGCATAAGAGAAAGCCAGCAAACACACCTGGACCACCAGCAACGTTTCTATCCATACCCGGCTCAGATACTCCGCCTGGATAGGGATGAAGATGTCGCCCCACTCATGCAACCCGTGCACCAGACCAAAAGCCCCTAACCAGCCCAGACTGCGGGCCAGATCCAGGCGACTGTGGCGCCTCGATTGCCAGGTGATGGCCAGCCCCAATACAAAGAAAACCTGCCCGTAAACAAACAGGATAATGGTTCGATTGAGGATGAAGAACTCACGCCACAGATTCACGTTTTCGCTCGCCTCACTCTACGCTATTATACGAGGGATGCAACAATGTGCCAAACCGATCCTAAGGAGTGCCGCTTTGTCCCATTGAAAATAGGACAGTTGTCCCTTGTAGAGAGTGGTTGCATATGATAATGTTATGGTGGCGGTGCATAACACTTCTGTCCACGATTCGTGTTGTCTGCCGGGTGGCCGTTGATACCCTGGGAACAGGGAGGTTTACCTGCACTTGTCCCATAATAACTTTGTACTTCAATCGGGAAATCGGGCGTAAACTGATTGCAGAAGTAGCAAGTCATTTCTGGACAAGTGCCTGTGTATTAACCCATCGCGTTGTGAATTGCGAAAGGAAGAACTGGCATGGAAAAGGAATATCAGCCCTATAGCGACTCCGGTGATCAGGGTCCGACGATGAGCCGTCGCAGGCTGATAACCTATCTGCTCGGATTCTCGGTCGTGGCTACATTGGGGGGCGTGCTCACCCCTATTATCGGCTACCTATGGCCGCCTAGCCGGGTGTCGGGTGCGGGGAGCGGCCGGGTGCAGGTAGGCACAGCCTCCGACTTCCCCGCTGGTCAGGGAAAGGTCGTCCCTGTAAACGACAAGCCAGCCATCGTGGTCAACACAGCCCAAGGGGGGGTCAAGGCTTTCTCCGCTATCTGCACTCACTTAGGGTGCATCGTGGAGTGGGACCCAAACCGGCAAGTTATCCTTTGCCCCTGCCACGATGGGCGTTTTAACCCTGTCAACGGGGCGGTCATCTCCGGCCCGCCACCTAGCCCCTTGCCTCAGCTCGCGCTGACGGTGGAAGACGAGGCTGTCTATGTCAGTGAAGGTTGAGGATGTCCAAAGACGGAGACAAATGATGTAGAACTTCAACTTTGACGGGGCCCCAGCAAAATCAGAGGGTCAAAATAGTGCCTGGGAGGGAGCGTATGATGCAAAGTCAAAAATCACTTGTCTGGCGTACCTGGGAGTGGCTGGATGGCCGTTACCAGTTGTCCTCTCTGATGGACGCCTTGCTTCACGTGGATATCCCCCGCTCAGCTCGCACCTACTACCTGGGCGGGATCACCCTCTTTTTCTTTATAGTCCAGGCGATTACCGGCATTTTGCTCTCGCTCTACTACCAACCTACCCCTGACACGGCTCATGACAGCGTTCTTTTTATTATGAACCAGGTGAACTTCGGGTGGCTTATCCGCAGTGTCCATGCCTGGGGTGCCAACCTGATGATCCTCTTTTGCGTGCTTCATTTGTTGCGGATCTTCTTTCAAGGGGTATACAAAGCCCCGCGCGAGATGACCTGGTTGGCGGGGGCTCTCCTGTTGGCTGTGACCCTGGGTTTTGGTTTTACCGGTTACTTGCTGCCTTGGGACCAGCGTGCCTACTGGGCAACCACCGTCGGTAGTGAAATCGCAGGGGCGGTACCGTTGGTGGGGCAAAACTTGCTGGTCTTCCTGCGCAGTGGCCCCGAGGTGACCGCCCGCACCCTGAGCCGTTTCTTCGGCGTGCATGTGTTGATATTGCCGGCCAGCTTGCTGGCCATATTGGCTGTCCACCTGACGCTGGTTCACCAACAAGGCCTGGCGGATCCTACCCGCCCGGTCGAGGCAGAGGGTCGGTCAGTGGTGGACACTGCCCCGACCTCGAAGTCTAGCCCGCAAAAGAGGAAATTATTGCCCTTCTTCCCCAATTATCTGCTGGATGAGGTCATTGCCTGGTACGTGATGCTGGCTGTTCTCATCGTGCTGGCCTCGCTCTTCCCGGCCGGGCTGGAGGCGCCGGCCGACCCGCTGCACACGCCGGAACATACCAAGCCTGAGTGGTATTTCCTCTTCCTGTATCAGGGACTTAAGCTTGTGCCGCGCATCGTGGGGGTGGTGGCTCCCATTGTCGGCGCTCTGGTGCTATTCTTGCTGCCCTTCATTGATCGCAATCCCCACCTCGCGCCGCATAAGCGGCCGATTGCCATTACGGTTGGGGCTGCCATTCTTATCGGTATCGTCGCCTTCAGCATCTGGGGCTGGTTGAGCTAGGCTGCCGATGGGAGGAAAAGTTATGAACAAGCCAATTGTCCGCCGCCTGGCCCCTGTGCTCGTCGTTCTTGTCGCTGTGTTACTCATCCCAGCTCTCAGCATCGCGCAGGGCACCCCTCCTTTCATTCCTCATCCTCTGGAGGGACGTGATAACTGCCTGGCCTGCCACGAGACGGGCGTGGCCGGGGCTCCGCAGATTCCCGACGATCATGCCGGGCGCACCATCGACATGTGTCAGATGTGCCACCAGCCAGCACCGGCCACCGAAGCTTCCCCGGCTATTGAGGTCACCACTTCGGTAACGATTACTGAGACCGTTCCAACCGCAGAGTCGCCCACGCCGGAGGTGACGCCAACTCCTGCCGGTCCGCCGCCGGTTCCTCACAGCCTGGAGGGACGCGAAAATTGTCTGGAATGCCACACCTCGCCTGAAGCTACTATGGTCCTTGAAGAGGGGCCACCAGCTATCCCGCATCCGCTCATTGGGCGTGAGAATTGCCTGGCCTGTCACCAAGAGGGTGTCGGTGGTG
>JAHELX010000052.1 GCA_024643945.1 Anaerolineales bacterium | reverse complement strand
GCCGGTACCTGGCCCGGCGCGTGGTTGCCGTAGAAGGGATTGTCCACTGCGGTGACCGCTTTGACTTCCTGCCCCTCCACATCAACTAATATGAAGCAAGGACATCGACCAAAATGGGGGCTAATCAGGCTATTCAGACCATCTTTGTTCTCTGCTGAAATTGCAATACGCATTGATTTTATTCTCCTTGTTGGAAAAATTCTTTTCCCTAAAAGGGAATTATCTACGCTCTTGGATGTGCAACTTCCTCGAAGGCACTCAGCAAGTAGTCTATTTCCTGGCGAGTTCGACGCAGGTCTGCCACCCACTGCGTCAAGGCTTGTTCACCTTCCCCGGTGATGCGATATACACGGCGCTGCGGTCCCTGGCTCTCGTCTCCCCATTCCGACGTGACCAGCTTGGCGGCTTCCATATCGTGCAGGGCACGATATACCAGGCTGGGGTCCAACCGGTCCAGATTAAAACCGAATTCATCCAGGCCGTTTAGCAAACTGTAACCGTGAGCTTCTCCCCGATGGAGCATCACCAACAAACATGGTTGGAGAAAGCTCATCACCCGTCGGCGGCGGCCTCGCCCTCTGCCTCTTGGTGTCATCCAATCCTCCCCAACTGAATCATCGGACAACTATAGTATAACATACTATAGACTATTTGTCAATAGACGCTTCGACCTGCAATTTTAGACGACCTGACTTGCCCATTCTTGCAGTAATCATTATACTTCGGTGGGCTCTCGCTTAGTATCTCAAGTTATAATTTACTCTGGTCATGATACTACCATAGCTCTTGCATAATGAGGAGGGTAAGCAGTGGCTCGAGTTTTTGTCACCGGTATGGGGGCGATCACGCCTATTGGCAATGACGTTGCAACCTTTTGGAAGAACCTCACCCATGGAGTGTCGGGTGCGGGGAATATCACCTCCTTTGACGCTAGTGACTTTCCGGTTCGCATAGCCTGCGAGGTGAAGGATTTTGATGCGGGCCAGTGGATGGACCGAAAAATGGCGCGGCGGACCGCGCGTGTCACTCAGTTTGCGCTGGCTGCTGCCCGGCAGGCGCTGGACGATGCCGGCCTGACGGTTAACGGCGACAACCGCGACAACATAGGAGTGGTCATTGCTACGGGTGGCGGGGGCATCGCTTTGATGGAGGAAGGGACGCATATCCTGACCGAAAAGGGCCCGCGCAGTATCAGTCCCTTTTTATTACCCAGCATTATGCCTAATGCCGTCTCCTGTCTGGTTTCTATTGAGACGGGGGCAAGGGGGCCAGTGCTGACCTCAACCCTGGCTTGTGCCAGTGGCAATTATGCGATGATCGAAGGCTATCATCTTTTGCAGCGAGGTGAGGCTGATGTGATCATCGCAGGAGGCGCCGAATCAGCCAACACGCCGCTGACCTTTGCATCGCTGGCGCGCATGGGGGCACTGTCGGGGCGCAATGACGATCCCACCCATGCCAGCCGTCCCTTCGACGCTGACCGCGACGGCTTTGTGTATGGTGAAGGCGCAGCCGTGATGATTTTGGAAACGGAAGAGCATGCCCGGGCGCGAGGTGCCGAAATTTACGCTGAGGTGCTGGGGGGCCGGCTGACCGGCGATGCTTATCACATTACTGCTCCCGACCCCGATGGTGATGGTGCTGTGCGGGCTATTCAGGGGGCGCTGCGGAGTGCCGGCCTGCAACCGACCGATGTGGACGTGATTTATGCCCACGGCACCAGCACCGCGCTTAACGATGTGACTGAGACCCAGGCCATTAAACGGGCGCTGGGCGACCATGCTTACAAGGTGGCTGTTACGGCCACCAAGTCTATGCTTGGCCACACATTAGGTGCGGCGGGAGCAATGGCGGCGGTGGCTGCAACCTTGACTCTGCACGAGGGTGTAATCCCCCCTACCATCAACCAGGAACGTCCAGATCCCGAATGCGACTTGGATTACGTGCCCAACGGGGCACGCCGTGCCGAGGTGAATGTGGCGCTGGTCAACGCCTTTGGTTTTGGTGGCCAAAACGTTGTGCTGGTGATGAAACGCTATTCGAACTGACAATAATTTGTTCGATATATCCCCTTATGGTATAATCGCCGCGTCTTGCCAGCAAGTTTGCGGCTGATGGGGCTGGTCTATATCCCCTTTGAATGTCGGCGAAAGGGTGGGTTCCTACCCAAAGCCCAGCGTCGAGGTAGGGCATTACCTCCGATGCCGAGATGAAGAAGCAATATGCGCCGATTTGTGGTCGCTTTGGGGCTCGTGCTTCAGATAGGTGGCCTTATCACTTGCTCGGTGCTGGGATCGTTCTTTTTGGGAATATGGCTTGATCGACACTTAAGGTCCACGCCGTGCTTAACGGTCCTGTTGGTGATGACCGGGTTTACCTTGGCTATGGTCGGCGCTTATCGCTTGGCGACGAAGTTGAGCGAGTGACGACAGGGAGGTCGCTACAGGAATGAAAACCAGGGACAAGATAATTCTGGCTGTCGTCGTAACACTTGCCCTCCTGGTCGTTGGGAGTGTTTTCTTACGCTTTAACTTACCGCCGGTGGCGGTCAGGGCCGAACCCCTTCCCGGCCTGGTCATTGGCAACGTGGCAATTACCAATGCAATCGTCACGGCGTTGTTGGTGGACGTGATTCTGGTGGTCCTCGCCATCCTTGGAACCCGGCATATTCAGCTTATCCCTTCAGGCCTACAAAATTTCCTGGAGTGGGTAGTCGAGACTCTGTACGACCTTACGGAATCGGTGGCCGGCACTAAATGGACTCCTCGCTTCTTTGCCATTGTGGCTACCATCTTCTTTTACGTCCTCGTCTCGAACTGGTTTGGTCTGATCCCTGGCTTGGCTGCTGTTGGCCTATGCGAGGAACATCATACAGAACAAGCGACCGAACATGTGGCTGTCCCTGGTCTTGCTGCACCTCTCTTGGACCATCCTGAAGAAGATCCCAGACCCCCTCTGGGGTGTCAAGTTGGTGAAGTGATCGTCCCTCTCTTCCGGTCACCCAGCACCGACCTGAACAATAACTTTGCCCTGGCGCTTATTTCGGTTTTTATGACGCAAGTGTTTGGCGTGATAGCGCTGGGCCCTGGTTACTTTTCCAGGTATTTCAACGTCAAAGGGATGATCCGTGCCTTTGGGCCGGATGAGCACGGTCAGCGGCGCGGCTGTGCCGGCATGCTTTATGTGTTTGTGTTGGGCGCGATCAACTTCTTCGTCGGCATCCTGGAGACAATTAGTGAGTTTGCCAAGATCATCTCTTTCTCCTTCCGTCTTTTTGGCAATATCTTCGCTGGCGAGGTGATGTTGCTGGTCCTGGCTTCATTGGTGCCCTTGATGCTGACCCTCCCTTTTCTAGGCTTGGAGGTCTTCATCGGTTTGATCCAGGCCTTCATCTTCTACATTCTCACGCTGGCCTTCTTTACCGTTGCGATCGTCTCCCACGGGGAGGAACATCACTAAATCGGCAAACACTTGCAGTAGTGGGTACACACTTGCCCCGCAACACCTGTCCCGCATCCGCAGGTCCCCGTTGGGGAAGCGGCGCGGTGCGGAGGCTGTGCAGACCTGGGTGCGCAACAACATATCTGCGAAGTGATGAAGTAATATTTTAACTTTTCTTAAGGAGGCAAAGAACAAATGGATGCTGCAACCATAAAACTGTTGGCTGCCGGCCTGGCGATTGGCCTGGGGGCGATTGGACCTGGCATCGGTGTTGGCATTTTGGCCTGGGGCGCGCTCCAAGCGATTGGCCGCAACCCGGAAGCCGCAGGGCAAATTCAAACCAATATGTTTATCGGCATCGCTTTCGCTGAGGCTATCGCTATCTACGCGCTGGTAGTCGCATTGATCCTCATGTTTGTTTTATAGGAGCCGGACTTCCCTTGTTCTAAAATAGGCGGATTTCCAGCCAGAGGGCCAAGAGTTGGGGAAAATGGGGCAGATAAAAGAGATTCAGACTCCGCGCTCGAGCCTTGAGGTGGATCGTGTTGGAACAGCGCTAATTTCTCGTCTGAAAGGGGGGACAGGTTTTGAACGCATTGAGACCTTTGGGGATTGACCCTGCACTCCTTATAGCCTATGTGGTCAACTTTATCATCTTGCTCTTTTTGCTGCGCCTCTTCCTGTATCGGCCGATTCTAAACAAGTTGGCCGAGCGGCGGCAAAAAATCCAGGAATCGCTGGAGCAAGCCGACAGAGTACGCCAGGAAGCGGAGATCCAGCGGGCCGAGTTTCAGCTTGATCTGGAGGAAGCGCGCAAAACCTCGCAAGAGGCCGCAGCCCGGGCTGCGCAGGAAACCGAGAAGATGCGTGAGGCAATCCTGATCGAAGCACGTAAGGATGCTGAGCAGATTCGGCAGCAGGCGTACCAACAAATCGAAGTCGAACGCCAGCAGGTAGTAGCGGAATTGCAACGCCAGGTGGTTGATCTGGCTGTAGAACTCAGCCGTAAGGCACTCGGCCAGACAGTCGCAGTGGATGAACAGGCTCAGCGGCAACTGATTCAGCAGTTCTTGCAAGAAGCGGGAGACCTATCGTGAAAGTCGAGGAGCTGGCACGGAAGTATGCGCAGGCCGCCTATCAGTACACGACAGAAGGTTGGTTGGGTGGGTTGAGCGCCGTCCGTGACCGGTTGGCGGCCGATCCAGCCTTGTTGGCTGATCTCAGTGACACTGACCTTAGCTTTGCCCAGCGCCAGGCTCGGCTTGATGCAGTATTGCCGTCTGAAATCCAATCGGACGTGAGGAATTTCCTGTATCTTCTGCTCCGCGAGGGACATATCGAGCTGCTGGATGACGTCATTGCCGATCTGTCACGTCTCTCGACTCAGGGACCACAAGCACAAATAGCGCGTATCACCAGCGCCGTACCTCTCACACCGGACGAGGTGGAAGCCTTTCGGCAGCGGATTCACACCCGGTTTGGTTCCGGTGTGGAGCTGGATTTTCGTGTGGACCCGTCCATCCTGGGAGGTGTCATTGTGCAGGTGGGTGACAAAGTCATAGACGGCAGCATCGCGACAAAGATTGAAGCCCTGCACGAGCGACTGACAGCGCTTCGCTGAGATCGGTTACGGGGAATCACGGATCAGAGGATTGGGAAATCAGGGAGAGATTGATCCTTGATCTATGCTCTCTCTGCTATGCCGATGATGTGAGGAATTCGAATGGCCTTACGAGTTGAGGATATTACCGCAAAGATCAGAAAAGAAATAGAGGCCTTTGAGGCCCCGGTAGAAACGGTAGACGTGGGCTATGTGCTTGAAGTGGGCGATGGCATTGCCCGGCTGAGTGGCCTGTCTGGTGTTATGGCGGGGGAATTGCTCGAGTTCCCTGGCGGCGTGATGGGCATTGCGCTCAATCTGGAAGAGGACAACGTAGGCACCGTCATTATGGGCGACTACACCGAGATCAAAGAAGGGGACATGGTGCGCAGTACCGGGCGCATCGCTTCGGTGCCTGTTGGCGACAGCCTCATCGGTCGCGTGGTCAATGCCCTGGGGCAACCGGTTGACGGTAAGGGTCCAGTTCGAGCCGACTCGTATCGCCCTGTCGAACGTATTGCGCCTGGTGTCGTGTATCGGCAGAACGTAGATACGCCGGTACAAACCGGCATCAAAGCCATCGACTCGATGATCCCCATTGGGCGGGGGCAGCGCGAGCTGATCATTGGCGACCGTCAGACGGGCAAGACCGCCCTGGCGATTGATACGATCATCAATCAGAAGGGCAAAGACCTGATCTGCATCTATGTTGCCATCGGTCAAAAATTGGCGCAGGTGGCCCAAGTAGTAGCCACGCTGGAGCAATTTGGCGCTATGGAGCACACTATCGTGGTTGTGGCGGGGGCCTCTGAACCTGCAGCCTTGCAATACATCGCGCCTTACGCCGGGTGTGCCATTGGCGAGGACTTCATGGAGCGGGGCATGGACGCGTTGGTGGTCTATGACGACCTCACCAAGCATGCCTGGGCCTACCGGCAGATTTCGTTGTTGCTGCGGCGACCGCCTGGTCGCGAAGCTTATCCCGGCGACGTCTTTTACCTCCATTCGCGCCTGTTGGAGCGGGCGGCTCGCATGCACAATGACCACGGCGGGGGCTCACTGACTGCCTTGCCCATTATCGAGACCCAGGCCGGCGACCTGAGCGCCTATATTCCTACCAACGTCATCTCCATTACCGATGGACAAATTTACCTGGAGAGCGACCTCTTCTACGTTGGTATCCGCCCAGCCGTCAATGTGGGTCTCTCGGTATCGCGTGTGGGCGGTGACGCCCAGGTCAAAGCAATGAGGCAAGTGGCTGGCCGTCTGCGGCTCGAATTGGCGTCGTTCCGGGAGTTGGCCGCCTTCGCTCAGTTTGGCTCAGATTTGGACAAAGCCACTCGCGCCCAGCTCGATCGAGGCCAGCGATTGACCGAGCTGCTCAAGCAGCCCCAATATACGCCGATGCCCTTGGACGAGCAAGTTATCGGCATCTTCGCTGTCACCAACGGTTGGGCCGATGACGTATCCGTGGACAAGATCAGCGATTTTGAAGCCGGGCTCCTTCAGTTCATGCGCACGGTCCACCCCGAAATCGGCCAGGCCGTTGTGGACCAGAAGGTTCTCACCGACGAGATTAGGGAATTGCTGAAGGCAGCGATTCAGGAATACAAGCAAACTGCCGGCTTTTAGCCTTTAGACTGACCACTACCTACTGACGACACTATGGCAAATGTACGTGAACTGAAGCGTCGCATCAGAAGCGTCAAAAATATTGCCCAGGTTACGCGGGCGATGCAGATGGTAGCCGCCAGCAGAATGCGGCGTGCCCAGGAGCAGGTACTCGCCACTCGCCCTTATTCGGCCAAGGCGTGGGAAGTGCTGGTTCATCTGGCGGTACAACATGGCAGCAATCAGTCAGTTCATCCCCTTTTGACCCGGCGTGAGCTGATTGCGGCGACTGGCATCGTGCTTATTACCTCCGACAAAGGGTTGTGCGGCGCCTACAACAGCAACATCATCCGCACCACCTTACATTTCATGCAAGATTTGGGCCACCCGATCCGGCTGATTACCGTGGGACGCCGGGGACGTGACTTTATGATCCGGCATGGAGGTGATGTGATTGCAGAGTTCGCTGATCTGCCTGCGCGCCCGTCACTGCTCGACATTACGCCCATCGCACGCACTGTCATTGATGATTTTCTGGAGGGCTTCTACCAGGAAGTCTACCTGGCTTACACCGATTTCATCAACACGCTCACTCAAAGACCCACCATCCGCCGTATATTGCCTATCACCCCTGAGCAGGTAGAAAGTCCAGTGATGCGCGAATATATGGCCGATACTCCCTTTCATTTAACGGGCGAGTACATTTATGAGCCGGATCCATATACCATTCTCAATGCGGTGTTGCCCCGGTTTACCGAGCTACAGATTTACCAGGCTATCCTTGAAGCTTTGGCCAGCGAGCACAGTGCGCGCATGGTGGCCATGCGTAACGCCACTAACAACGCCAACGAACTGATCGGTGATTTGACACTAAGCTACTATCGCGCCCGCCAGGAAGCCATTACCAAAGAGATGCTTGACATCGCTGGTGGCGCCGAGGCGCTGGCGAGCGTAAGGTCGTGACAGCGTTGATTCTGAGGGTCCGCAAATGAATAACTTTCCCGCATTTAAGGCGGATTTCTCGGGCAAAATGGGTGGTAGGGCGTGAACTTATTCTTTTATGGACCCTAAAGGGAGTAAGCTAATGGCGAAAGGAACCATAGGCCGAGTTGTTCAAATTATGGGGGCTGTCGTGGATGTCGCCTTTCCCCCGGGAGAATTGCCGGAAATCTACCATGCTTTGGAAGTGCCGCGAGACGGCAGCAACGGGGCCGGTGCCGAAAGCCTGATACTCGAAGTGCAACTACACATGGGAGATGAATGGGTCCGCTGTGTCGCGATGGATAGCACTGAGGGCTTACGGCGAGGCACGCAGGCGATTGACACTGGCGCCCCCATTGCGGTCCCGGTCGGCCCCCAAACACTGGGGCGTATCTTCAACGTGCTGGGGCGCCCGGTTGACAATGCCGGCCCGGTTGAGGCAGAGGAATATTACCCTATTCATCGACCAGCACCTCCCTTTGATGAGCAAGTGACTGAAGCCGAGGTCTTTGAGACTGGCCTGAAGGTCATCGACCTGATTGCTCCCTTTACCAAAGGGGGCAAAACCGGCGTGTTCGGCGGGGCCGGTGTGGGCAAGACCATCATCATTCAAGAACTTATTTACACCCTGGCCTCGGAGCATGGCGGCTTTTCCGTCTTCGCTGGCGTGGGCGAACGCACTCGCGAAGGGACGCAGCTATGGAATGAGATGAAAGAGTCGGGTGTGCTGGACAAGACGGTGATGGTCTTCGGCCAGATGAACGAGCCTCCCGGCGTGCGGCTGCGGGTCGGCCTCACCGGGTTGACCATGGCCGAGTACTTCCGTGACCAGGGGCGCGACGTGCTGCTCTTTATTGACAATATCTTCCGCTTTGTGATGAGCGGTTCCGAGGTGTCGGCTTTGCTGGGACGTATGCCTAGCGCCGTCGGCTATCAGCCGACTCTGGGTACCGAGATGGGGGATCTACAGGAGCGCATCACCTCTACCAAGCGGGGGTCCATCACCTCGATGCAGGCTGTGTATGTGCCGGCCGACGACTACACCGACCCGGCACCGGTGACCACCTTCGCTCACCTCGATGCCACCATCTCTTTGGAGCGAGCCCTCACAGAGCAGGGACTCTACCCGGCGGTAGACCCATTGGCGTCTACCAGCCGCATCCTCGATCCACGGGTCGTGGGGGAGGAACACTACCAGGTGGCGCGTGGGGTACAACAGGTGCTCCAGCGCTACAAGGACCTGCAAGACATCATCGCTATCCTGGGCATTGACGAACTCAGCGAAGACGACAAGCTGACCGTGGCCCGTGCTCGCAAGATTCAACGCTTCTTCTCACAGCCGATGTTCGTCGCCTCCCAGTTCACCGGGCGAGATGGCCGTTACGTGCCTATTCACGAGACAGTGCGCGGCTTTAAGATGATCCTGGATGGCGAATTAGACGACATTCCCGAACAGGCCTATTATATGGTGGGCAATATCGATGAGGCCATTGAGGCTGGCCGAGAGATGCGTGGATAGGCGACCAAAGACGCGGGACGGATGACGAATGTCATTAGTCTCTGCTGATTGCCTGTCCCTTGTCGTCAGTCTTAGGTCAGTTATAGCGAAAAGTAGGGAACATCTATGTCACTGCGGCTGGAAATTGTGACAGTCGAGCATCTGGTATACTCCAAAGACGTGGACATGGTCATTGCGCCTGGCATTGAGGGACAGCTAGGTATTTTGCCTCGTCATGCCCCATTGCTGACCGCTCTTACCTATGGAGAACTGCGGGTGAAGCGTGATGACCAGGAGGAAGCTTTTGCCATTAGCGGCGGCTTTATGGAGGTGCAACCTGACCGGGTGGTCGTGTTGGCCGATACTGCCGAGCGTGCCGAGGAGATTGACCTGGAGCGGGCTCAGGCAGCTCGCCGCCGCGCCGAAGAACGCCTGCGCGATCAGACACAGGAGCGTATGGACTTCGCCCGCGCGGAGGCCGCTTTGCGTCGATCGCTAACACGTATCAAGGTGGCCGAGGCCCGTCGCCGGCGGGGTGGCCTTCGCACAGAGACCCGACAACCTGGCGTGATGCCACCATCCGATTAGCGTGGAGAAGCTATGTTTGAGAAGAAGATTGGAGTAGATCTGGGCACAGCCAACGTCTTGGTTTACGTCAAGGGGTATGGCATAGTGGTGCAAGAGCCTTCGATGGTCGCGATTTCTATCAGCGACGACAAAATCGTGGCCGTCGGCGAGGAAGCACGCACAATGCTGGGACGAGTGCCCGAAGCCATTGAGGTGCTGCATCCGCTGCGCGATGGCGTGATTGCCGACTACATTGTTACCGAGGCCATGCTGCGTTATTTCATTAATCGCATCGTCGGACGATTTCGCCTGTTTCGGCCTATCGTTATGGTGAGTGTGCCAGTGGGGGTCACCAGTGTCGAGGAGCGGGCAGTGAAAGACGCTGCCCGCCAGGCCAGTGGCCGCGAAGCCTACGTTATTCACGAACCATTGGCGGCCGCCATTGGCGCCGGTATGCCGATTGACACCCCAACCGGCAACATGGTAGTAGACATCGGAGGCGGCACCAGCGAGGCGGCGGTAGTGGCGATGTATGGTATTGTGGTCTCTGGTTCGGTGCGCGTCGGCGGTCTCAAGTTTGATGACGCGATTGCCTCTTACATCCGGCGCAAATACAACTTGATGATTGGCGAGCAGACGGCGGAGAATATTAAACTGAGTATCGGCAGCGCGCTCCCGCTGGACGAGCCCCAGGAAATAGAGGTGAAGGGGCGTGACCAGGTAGCTGGCCTGCCTCGCACGATCAAAATTAACTCCAACGAAGTTACCGAAGCTCTGGCCGAGCCGCTTTCGTCAGTAGTAGGGATGGTGAAGAGTGTGCTGGAGCAAACGCCGCCTGAATTATCCTCAGACATCATTGACCGGGGGATGGTCCTCACTGGAGGCGGGGCGCTGCTGCGTAACATCGATCGCATGTTGACGCAAGAGACGGGCGTGCCATGCTATGTGGCCGAGAATCCTATGGCTTGTGTGGCCCTGGGAGCTGGGCGGGCACTTGACATCTACGACGCCATCCGGCGGAGCGCAGTGGTCGCCTGACGCATCAAGTTGGAAACAGAAACCGTATTGAGTTGACATAACTCAATACGGTTTTTTTTGTCCCTCAAGGACAGTTCATGCAACCCTGCCAATGGAAATGCGCAGCAGGCAGCGTAAAATATAACTCTGTTTTCTTCGAGAATCACCTTATAGAGAAATCACATGATGTTCATACAATCATCAGGCCTTTTTAGGCGAGCTTTTGGCTAACATTGTATGAGTTAGAATTGATTTCTCTATTAGGTAAAAGGTCATGTGTTGTAAGTGGGCCGCCGGGTCAATGTATTGCACCCGCACATCAGAGGGGACAGAGATATTAATGGGTGCGTAGTTCAGGATGGCCTTGATGCCGGCTTCCACCAGTACATCTACTACTGGCTGGGCTGCTGCTGAAGGGACTGCCACAATTGCTATTTTGATGCCCTTTTCGCGTATCACCCTGGGCAATTCGGCGACATCCATCACTTCCTTGCCGGCCACCTTGTGTCCGATCTTGTTGGCGTCGTTATCGAACACGGCGACAATCTCGAAGCCTTTGGCTGTAAACCCGCCATAGTTGGCTAATGCATGACCCAGGTCACCATAACCCACTAGTGCCACTGGTCGTGTTTGTTCGACGTGTAAGATGCGTTTCAACTGATCTCGGAGGTAGGAGATTTCGTAACCTGTACCTTGCTTACCAAATTCTCCAAAGTGTGACAAGTCTTTGCGGATTTGGGCCGAGCTGATGCCGAGCTTGGCACCAAGCTCCTGCGACGAGGTGATTTCCTGTCCTTCTTCTGCCATATACGTCAGGGCACGCAAGTAGATGGGCAGGCGGCCAACCACAATGTCGGGGACTTCGTTCGACGTCATAGGCCTTATTCTCCTCCTTGGATAACATTTGACAGGCGGGTTGTCGTCTACGGGGCGAAGCAAGGATCATTGTGAAGCGAGATACACACCCATCATACCACATTTCTGGCTTGGTTGCAAGCTTGACATAGCATTGAATTTTCACTTTCGGACTATCTATCCGCCATATGTCGGATTCAGGTCATGATTCGAGTGACCGGTTGTGATACTATTGGGAGAAGATTTGGAGATTTCACCAGCCTTTGACATCCGCCACAGTCGGTGGTATAGTTAATGTTGCTAGCCATTTGGCCGGGAGGGTGGAGACGGTTGAAACTTCCCGGTTCTTTTTACGTATTACATCTTGTAGTGAGTCTCAATTCATCGCGTCGAACCGCCCCGTGGAAGTTGCTTGGGGAGCTTGTACAATCTGGTACAATTAATCAGAAAGGACATCCACCCATGAATAGCGTAAGCACCAAGGCGCCACCTCTATGGCAGCTCCTTTTTGGTATCATAGACAGACCGACGGCGACGTTTAAGGCGGTGTTGGCGCGACGCAAGTGGTGGATGTGGGCAGTGCCACTCTTTCTGGTGTTCCTCTGTTTTGCCGTTCTGACGGTAGTTCGCGCGCCCTACGACCTGGAGATTACCCTCCAGCAAATGGAACGCCAACTCGCCTCGATGCCACCTGAGCAGGCAGATGCGGCTCGGGCCAGCATGGAGACCTTCACTTCGTTGCCGTTCAGATTGGCAACGGGGCTGACCACGGGCATCATCTTGCTGCTGATTGGGATCGTGGGCCAGGCAGCGGTGCTCTACTTCGGGGCGCTGGTGGCTGGGGGGGAGGTGGACTTTGGCTCGGTGTTCACCACAAGCGTCTGGACCCGGTTACCCGCTTCCATTTATTTTTTGGCACAGGCCGGTTTTATTCTCCTCGCCAAACGTACTATAGAAGCCCCGGGATTATCTGTATTGGTAGCTACCGGCGATATGATGAAAGATGCTCAAAACCCTCTGTTCATGCTTTTGGCGCGGATAGACCCTTTTTGGTTGTGGCATCTCCTGTTGGTGGTTCTGGGGCTCTCGGTTGTGGCCCGGTTTAGTCGCTTTAAGTCGCTGGTGCTGACACTGGTCTATGTAGCCTTGTCCCTGGCTGTTACAGTGGTTCCATCGTTCTTGGTGGGCGGACTGGCTGGGGGGTAGTGCTCTGGCGACCTTGAATCGATCGGGTCGCAGCATTACTTCTCACTCTCAAGGAGATACCCCATAATGAAACGTGTGGTGGTTATTGTATTGATCCTGGCTGTCGTCGTTGGCGCGACCGTGGCGGGTTATCAATTTCTGACGCCCGAACCTTACAGTATCACCCAGGATCCTGACGTTGAGGTCATCCCAATTCGGCGCGACACGATTCTGGCCACGATCAATGCCGCTGGGCGCATTGAGCCTGAAGACGAGGTGCAGGTAGATTTCGATGCCAGCGGTGTGGTGGCCGAAGTGTCTGTCGAGCGCGGGCAGTACGTGACGGCTGGCACGGTACTGGCCCGGCTTGCGGCGGACGACGTGGAATTGGCAAAGAGGCGTGCCCAGGCTGAATTGGCCCAGGCTGAGGCGCAATTGGAGAAGCTCTACCGGCCGGCGCTGGCTGCAGAAGTGACGTCTGCCCGCGTGGCCGTGGAGAGCGCCCAAGCCAATCTGGAGCGGGTGCTGGCTGGTCCCAGTGAGGATGAGATCACTGCCGCCGCCGCCGACCTGCGTCGCACCGATATTGCTCTCAAACAGGCACAGTGGGCTTACGACCAGGTGGCCTATCGCGGTGACGTCGGTGCCATGCCCCAGGCTTCGCAATTGGAGCAGGCCACGATAGATCATGAGACGGCATTGGCCAAGTACAACCTGGCGGTGCAAGGTCCCACCGAAGCTGACATCGCCGCCGCCCGGTCGCAACTGGCGCAGGCTGAGGCCAATTTAGCGCAGTTGCTCGAAGGTCCCGGCGAAGCCGACGTTGCCGCTGCCCAGGCGGCGGTAGATATGGCTCGGATTGGGCTGGAGCAGGCAGAGCTCAACCTGGCCAAGACCTCGCTGGTTGCCCCTATTGACGGCGTAGTGACGGAAGTCAATATCAAGCCGGGCGAGCGCCCGACCGCGCAGGCGGCTGTGATCCTCACTGATATGTCGGCCTATCACATTACCGTGGAGGTGGATGAAATTGACATCGGCCGCATTGCGCGTGGCCAGAACGTGGTAATTACCCTGGACGCCATCCCTGACAAAGACTTTGAGGGTCACGTAGCCGATATTTCCCCAGGGCCGATCGAGGGGACTTCGAGCGGCATCGTAGCCTACGAAGTGACGATTGCTCTCGACAGCGAGGACCCTCGTCTGCTACCGGGTATGACATCCGATGCTACCATCGAAACCGACCGCCTGGAAAACGTGGTGGTGGTACCTAACCGGGCCGTCAGCATTGACCGGACCAGTGGCGAGCCGGTGGCTTACGTGGAAAAGTTGGATGAGCAAGGCAACCCGATCCGTGTGGAGATTGAACTGGGCCTGCGCGATGAAGCGATGAGCCAGGTATTAGCCGGCCTGGACGAGGGGAATCAGATCATCATCAGGGGACTTTCCAGCCGAGAGCAACTGGAGCGGGTCTTCCAGGGAGGCTAGTTAGTGGATAACGACGTAGTCATCGATGCCCAAGACCTGACCAAGATCTATCAGATGGGCGACGTGCAGGTGCATGCCTTGCGCGGCGCCTCACTTCAGGTCAGGCGGGGGGAATTGGTGTCGATTATGGGCCCCTCTGGGTCCGGCAAGTCTACGATGATGAACATCCTGGGCTGTTTGGACCAACCCACCTCCGGGGAGTATTATCTGGAGGGGGTAGAGGTTGACCAGTTGGATGATAACCAATTAGCCCAAATTCGGGGCAAGAAGATTGGGTTCGTATTTCAGACCTTCAATCTACTGCCCCGCACGACTGCCTTGAGTAACGTAGAGTTGCCACTCGTCTACAGTGGCGTGGGCGGGCGCGAACGTCGTGAGCGGGTGTTGGCTGCATTGGAGGCAGTGGGGTTGGGGGACCGATTGCACCACCGGCCGAATGAACTGTCGGGTGGGCAGCAGCAACGGGTGGCCATCGCCCGGGCGTTGGTCAACGATCCTTCTATTATCCTGGCCGATGAGCCAACCGGCAACCTCGACTCCAAATCAGGCGCAGAGATTATGGCTATCTTTCAGCAGTTGAATGAAGGGCAGGGCATCACCATTATCTTTGTTACCCACGAGCCCGAGATCGCACAGCATACCCGGCGCATTGTGCGTATCGCTGACGGGCGCATCGTGGACGATCGACCCGTGCGCAATCCACGTAGAGCTGGTGAGCGTGCTTATGACGTTCGCGTGCGTGACATTGTTAACCACGGGACGGCACAGACAGGGTAAGACACATGCAAATTTGGGAAAGTGTTCGAATTTCCCTGCGCGCATTGACCGTCAATAAGATGCGCTCCATCCTCACCATGTTGGGCATCATCATTGGGGTGGGGGCAGTTATTGCGCTGCTATCAGTTGGACAGGGGTTTGAACAGTATATCACTCAGCAATTTCAGAGCCTGGGGACCAATTTGCTGTTCGTCTTTGCAGGGCAGCTTGAAAGTAGCGGGCCGGGAAGCGCACGGAGCAGCCAGCAGCGCATTCAACCACTCACCATGGGGGATGCCAGCACTCTGGCTGACCCTTTCCTCGTCCCCGATGTGGTAGCTGTGGCGCCTGAGTATTCACGCTCTGCGACGGTTGTGCGTGGCAAACTAGATAGGTCCGCCAACGTCAGCGGCGTGACCCCTGAGTATCAGAGCGTGCGCAATTTCAACCCGGTGCTGGGAGAGTTCATTGCGCAGGAGCACGTCAACGGCCGCTCGCGGGTGGCTGTGCTGGGGGCCACGGTGGCTAAGGAATTTTTCGAGCCGGATGAGTACCCCATCGGTCAAACCATCAAACTGAACGATGTGCCGTTCAAAGTGATTGGCGTGCTGGAGGAAAAGGGAGGAGGCGGCTTTGGCGATGAGGACAACGTGGTGATGATTCCCATCAGCACGGCTCAAACTCGTCTCTACAATGCCGGTTCGGTGCGCGGAGATTTGATCATCTCAGTCATCTTCGTCCAGGTCGCCACTCAGGACAAGATGGGCGCTGTCGCTGATCGCATCGCTGAGGTGTTGCGCGAGCGCCATCGCATCAGCTTTAAGGACGACGATGATTTCACGGTCGTTAACCAGGCTGACCTCATCCAGGTTTTTGGGGACTTCACTGCCGTCTTTACCCTCGTCCTGGGGGCTATCGCCGGCATTTCGTTGGTGGTGGGCGGAATTGGCATTATGAACATCATGCTGGTCTCTGTCACCGAGCGCACGCGCGAAATCGGCATCCGCAAGGCGGTTGGGGCTAAACGGCGCGACATATTGCTGCAGTTCTTGATCGAGGCTATGGTGATGTCAATGGTTGGTGGGTTCGTGGGAATCGTTTTGGGCTATACAGCCTCGACAGTGCTGGGAAATGTGGCCGACTTGACCACGGTGGTTACGCTGGGTGCCGTTTTGCTGGCGACCAGTTTCTCGGCAGCGGTCGGGCTCTTCTTCGGTATCTACCCCGCCACCCGCGCTGCCCGCCTCAATCCAATTGACGCACTGAGGTATGAATAGATAATATTGGAGATTGGCAAGATGAAGACAAGACTCTTGACAACAGTAAGCTCACTGGCCTTGCTGGTACTGATAGCCTGTGCCCCTGGCGGCGCGAGTCCCACGCCGACCATAGTGCCGCTGGGGCAGAAAAGCCAGGCACAGGCGGCGGCTGCAGTGACGCCTACCGCCAGCCCCACCCCGCGCCCCCCCACCCCAACTCCAACTTTGACTCCTGTCACCACCCTGTTGCCGCCGACTCCTACGTCGACATCAACAGCAGAGCCCTTGGCCGATGAAGCGCCGTCCATGACCCAGGCCGAAGTGGTCGTCTCCGCGCTCAACGTGCGAGAAGGCCCCGGGATAGGCTACCCGATTATCGGCGTGGCATTGAGTGGCGATATGTTCGATGTGACCGGTGTTAACTCGACCGGCGATTGGTTGCAGATAGTCACTGCTGAGGGCAACCCTGGTTGGATTTCCGGGAAGCCGGCCTACACCCGCATAGTCGGGTCGTTGGACGGGGTAGCCGCGGTCGAAGCGCCACCCCTACCGGAGTCAGCGATGGCGGGGCGTACAACCGCGAGTGGCGGGCTCGGTGGCAAGCTGGTCTTTATGACGACCAGCGGCGGTGACATCTATACCATCAATGCCGACGGTACTGGGCTACGCCACCTGGTCAGCGGTGGCCTTGACCCGGCGCTTTCGCCCGACGGCCGGCAGGTGGCCTTCACCCGCTGGGGGTTGGATGAGGGGGTGTACGTCATCAACATCGATGGCTCAGGCGAGCGCCAGGTTTTACCCGCAAAGCAGGCCAAGTCTCCGGCCTGGTCGCCTGATGGTTCTCGCATCGCCTTCAATATGCAACGGGGGGGCTGGCTTGATACTCGCAGCAAGTGCATCGGCTTTTCCGATCCCAGTAATCCACCCACGCCCCCTCCCAACGCTTATGATTTTGAAGTGAAAGTCGGAGCGGACGGAGATCTTCAGCTTTGCTTCAAGTTGCCGCCTAATCCCTTTTGGACGATTCGAGCGGCGGATGTGGCGACGGGCAACTATGTGGATCTGACAAGCGACGAGCACAGTTTCGCCCCCGCATGGGATCCGCGTAATAACTGGCGCCTCGTGTTTGACGGTGACTACGGCCTGGTGCAGCTCGACGTGAATCAGAACAGTGCGAGCGCTTTCAGCGATGACGTGCGGGATCACACACCGGTCTTCTCTCCCGACGGTAGCCGTGTAGCTGTTGCCTACAAACAGCACGATCACTGGGACATTCATGTCGTAAACGCCGATGGCACCGGCCGTGTTCGTCTAACTGAGACACCTTTGAGAGTCATCGTCGAGCAGCAGATCAATGGG
>JAHELX010000539.1 GCA_024643945.1 Anaerolineales bacterium | reverse complement strand
TCTGCCAGGGGCGGGGCGCCCCCCACACCCGATTGATTGATTTCTACGACCTGCGCTATTATAGTCATGACGACATCTTGAACGATATCATCCACGACCTGGGCCCTGAATACTTTGATGACTTCGTCTACCAGGAAAAGCCCTTTAACGCTTGCCTAAATCGGTTGTCTGCCGAAAATTACGACCGGACTGGTCTCAAAACAGTGCTTTTCTTCGACACCTGCGAGCAGGCGCCCGATACGGTGCTCCGCTGGCTGCTGGACGAACTGCTGGTAGATCTGCAATATGTAGTGGCCGTGCTGGCTGGGCGAACTCAATTGCTCATCCCGTCCGAGCGGCGCCAGGAGTTCCTGCTCCACCCCCTGGATGGGCTCAGTCGGCAGGAAGCTCGCGCCTATTTTGAGCAACTGGGCCTCGACCTGGAGCCTACCGTCGCCGATGAGTTGTGGCGACTATCGGCTGGTGTCCCCATCAACCTGGCTCTGGCTGCCGACTGGATGAAATACGACGAAACGCCCGAGCACTTGCTGGACCTTCCCAGCGAGACCTTTGCCCGGTCGCTGGTAATGCGCTTCAATGACCTGGCCGAACCTCGCAACAAGGCTGTGGCCTACATGGGGCATCTTTACCATCGCTTCGACGGCGACTTCTTCGCCCATGTTTACCAGGGCGAGTCTCCCCTCAGTCCTCAGGAGGCCGAGGCGATTCTGCAGGAGTTACATCAAAAATTTCGCCTCATCAAATATCGCGAAACAGCCCGCAGCTACCAGCTACACGACGAAGCCCGCCGGCTCGTGCAGCGTTACATTTTGTCCCAGGAGCCCCTCGACCTGCTCTTGCGTCTCAGCCGGGCGGCTGTGGACTACTATCTGAGTCGAGACGAGTTGACGCCCACTAGCCCCTCTCCCAAAGTGGCGGAGTGGCTTTACCACGAGCTTTACCTGGATGCTCACTTCGACAGCTACCGGACACTCTTCCCGGACGATGCCCGCTCCCCGCACCAGGGCTATCAGCTCTTCAGCGCCGCCGCCGATGCTGCCCTCAGCACTGGGCGCCTGGCCGATTGCGAGCGTTTGCTGAGCGTCATCACCTCACGGGAATTTCGGGATAAATTCAACGACGCCGATTTTCCCGACATCGCCATCAAGCGCGGGCGCTTTCTCATTCGAGATTCTCGCTCCCGGGAGGAGGCGCGAGATCTGTTGCAGCGAGCGCTGACATATCGCATTACAAGTGCCCAGAAGTTAGAAGTGCTCGGCACCCTGGGTTTCTTCAGCGGTGGTGAAGAGTCGCTGCACTACCTGCACCAGGCGGCTGGCGAAGCACGACGGCTGGCCGAGCGCTCCCGGCCGGAATCTCAGGCGCGCAGGCGATGGCTCGATGTCCAGGCCCGCAATCTCAACAACCTGGGCCAGGTCTACCGTCGCCGGGGTGATTGGGAGCAAGCAGCGATTCATTACCAACTGGCCCTCGACGTATGGGCGGAACTCCCCAATAGCCGGGACAAGCTCCGGCATGTGGCCCATATCCGGAACAACCTGGCCTACGTCTATCGCCTGCGCGGCGACTTGTACAAGTCCGATGCCTTGTGTAAGCTGGCCCTGGCCACTCTCATTGAATTGGGCGAGCCCGGCCCCCTGGCCTTCAGCTATCACACCTATGGCGAAATTTACAAGGACATGGGCCTTTACGCTGAGGCTGAAGAGTATCTGCAGAAGGCATTGGAGAAGTTCCAGGAGGCCCGCGCCGATTTGCGCCATGTGGGACGCACCTACGTGGATTTAGCCAATATCGCCCGTCGCACCCACCGCCCCGACGATGCCGATATGTATTATGATCAGGCCATGGCCATTTTCCTGGAGCGAGACATCACCGAGGGCCAGATCGAAGCTCTCAATGAGCATGGCTGCGAGCTGCGCAAGCGGGGCAAAGAGCGCGGCCGGCGTGGCCGCCGGGCATTGAGCCAGGGGCAGGCGGAAGAGGGTCAACGGCTTTTGGCCGAAGCACGCGCCATATTACAGGCAGCCGGCGACTGCCTGGCCCGCGCCGGAGCTCTGATAGAGAGTAGTGAGAATCCCTATCGTTTGGCCGATAACCGGGCTGACATGTGTCTCTTGCGCTACTATCAACTCGCCCTGGCCGCGACGGACGAAGAACGTGAGGCGCTGAAGAAGCAAATCCGCGAACTGGCCGACGAGGTGATGCACATCGCTGACGAGCACAACCAACCCCTCTTTCGCAGTAGCGTGACGGAAATACTGGGTAGCATAGCCTATGACGAAGCCGTAACCGCCCGCCAGACCCATGACGACGCCACCGCCGCCGATAAGTTCCGCCAGGCCTTTGTCTATTACGCCCAGGCCTGTGCCCCACTGGCCGATTACTACCAGTCGCCCTCCGAACGCTACCGGCGTGGCTTCCATCGCGTGTTGCGACGGCTGCTCGGTTCCTACCTCTCCCCATCCGATGTAGACGAGGCTTACCGGCAGATCGCCAGGAAGTTTGAACTGGAGCGAAAGGACGCTGTCGGGCTTCAATTCTTAGACGCCTGCCGGCGCATTCGGGATGCTCGTGGCGAGGGTGGCGAGCGCGAAGGTCTGTGGCAGGAGATCGCCAGGAAAGGCACGGACTGAAATGAGCAACGCACCCTCCCCCTTTCGAGTGATCAGCCACCTTACGCAGCGCTCCCCAGGCGATGCCACCCACACCAGGGCCGGACAATGTGATTGTGATTGTGATTGTGCCACCCCGATGCCCCCCGTATCCCCAATGTATAGCTTGCCCTCCGCGGTCTTGCCGCTACAGGCACTTTACCAACCGTGGCCTGGCCTATACACCGCACCTCTTAATACCGACCGTACCGTGCAGTCAGACAGCCACGTCTCAGAGGAAGGGTATGCGCTGGTTTTTAATCCCGTGGGAGGGGCCCCGGTTGTCCTCAACGAGTTTGCCTGTCACCTGCTGGCCGCTTTTGCCCCGGCTCGTTCTATCGGTCAGGTTGTCGCCAATCACCCAGCTTGGGATCCAGATCACGTCCGGCAGGCATCGGCACAATTGGCTGCTCTTTCCTTGTTACGCCCGGCGGGCGAGTCAGCCCCATTCTCTTGTGGCCAGCTTGCTCCTGATACCCTGGCTGTCTGGCTGCACGTCACCAATCAGTGTAACCTGCGTTGCGATTATTGCTATGTGCGCAAAACCGATGATGCCCTTGACCTCGATACCGGACGGCGCGCGATTGATGCCATCTTTCGCTCCGCGACTCGCCACCGCTTGGGCCGGGTGAAACTCAAATACGCCGGCGGCGAGGCGTCGCTCAATGCCAAAACACTCCTCTCTCTCCATGACTATGCAGCAGGACAGGCGCATCGTTTTAACCTTGGCCTCGATGCTGTTTTGCTCAGCAACGGTGTTGCTCTGAGCCAAAGGTTGATCCAGGCTCTGCGCGACCGGGGAATCCAGGTGATGATCTCCCTCGACGGCGTCGGCGCTGCCCACGACGCACAGCGCAAGTTCCCCAACGGACATGGTTCCTTTGTCGCCGTAGCCCGCACCCTGGATCGCTTGCAGATACAGGATATGACGCCCTTTATCTCGCTCACCGTCTCCGACCGCAATCTGGATGGTTTGCCCGATGCAGTGGCCTATCTGCTGGAGCGGGACTTACCCTTTGGCCTCTACTTTTACCGCGACAACGAGTGCTCTGGCCATCGGCATGATTTGCGCTTTGAGGAAGAGCGCCTCATTCGGGCGATGAACAGTGCCTTTGACGTGATCGAGGCCAACCTACCCCGACGTAGCCCGTTGGGGTCCCTGCTGGACCGCGCTAGCTTTGCCGCTCCCCACCGGCGGACGTGCGGAGTGGGGCAGAATTACCTGGTTATCAACCAGCAGGGCATGGTCAGCAAATGCCAGATGGAGGTCGAGCGTCCTGTCACCAGCATTGCTGCCGAGGACCCGCTGGGTGTGCTCCAGGCAGATCAAACCGGCCTCCAAAATCCACCGGTGGACGAAAAGAAGGATTGCCGGGACTGCATCTGGCGCTATGTGTGTGCTGGCGGCTGTCCCCTGGCTACTTATCGATCCACTGGCCGCTACGATGTCAAATCCCCCAATTGTCGCATCTACCAGGCCCTCTATCCGCGCGCGCTGCGGCTGGAGGGGTTGCAGCTCTTGCGCTGGGCCAGGTGATTGGCCTCTATGTCACATCCCCAAACATCCCGCAGGCGATTCACTGGTTCTGCGCTTCAGGCATGGCTATGCCAGCGTCCTGCACTGATCCTGGTCACCATCGGCTTGATCAGCGAAGCCATCTATTTGGTATATGTCCTCCTTTTCCCGATCACCGTGTATGGCTATGCCTCCCGCCCGTTCGATATGGAGCAAATCGCTCGAGACCATCCATGGATGGGGGCAGCCTGGGTGGTGGGGCTGGTCCTCCTCTTTGGGCTGTTTGCCGTTGCCTTGTGGCTGGCTGATCGAGAGTCTGTCCCGCTGTGGGGGATCTTTGCCTTCAGTTGGCTCTTTGGGGTGACTCTCATCTGGCTCTACCCGGTCACCGCCACCGATCTCTTCCAGTACGTAATGCGTGCCCGGGTACAGGTGGTTTACGGAGCAAACCCCA
>JAHELX010000538.1 GCA_024643945.1 Anaerolineales bacterium | reverse complement strand
CAAGGGTTATCTGGCCTGAGTAGTTACTTTGAATGGACGATAGATACAAGTCTCAAACCGTCCGTCATCATTAGTACGCGGTGCGTTCGATGTCCTCGCCGAACCAGATCTCGGGTGGACCAGCCACCCCTGCGTCCGCCATAGCCGACTTCAAATCCTCGGAGTTGGCAAACGCCGTGGCTGCATTCATGTCCTTAAACTGGTGCGTAATAATAATGGTGTTCGGGTCATTAGGGTCGCGATGGACACTGGCGCCTGTGACGCCTCTTTCCTTGCGCACCGACGCAAATTGATCGTAGACGCGCTTCCAATTGCCGTAATCATTAACCTTGTGCCTTGCAAACATCGTAGCCATTTTCAACAAACCTCCATTCTATTGGTGTTATTAAAGTTTGAACTCATTTTACACCGCTACCATTACTTGACCATTAACAGAAGATTACTCCTATTCCAAAAAGAGTTGCCGAATGGCTTAATTTCTGTCATAATAGTGCTGACACATATCAACGGTGCTAAAAATGGCCGAGCTACAACTGTTTTTCCTGGGTCCGGGACGAGTCGTCCAGGCCCAACGGGGTGAAATCCAGTTTCGGGGGCGCTTGTTGCTGGCCCTACTGGCTTACCTGGCGGTGGAGTCCGGCCAGGCGCACAGCCGCGAATCGCTGCTGGGGTTACTGTGGCCGGAAATGACCGAAACCGATGCCCGCAACAATCTGCGGGTCACCTGGTCACGCCTTAGACAAAGGCTTGAGACCGATCACGACGTCCCTTTTCTGATCGGCACGCGCTTTCACCTCCAATTCAACCCTGAGAGCAGCTATTGGCTCGACGTAGCCGAGTTTGAGTCCCTGCTGGCTGCCACCGCGCACCATCCCCACCCGGAGCGCCGCACCTGCCCCGATTGTTGCCGGAAGCTGGCCCAGGCCGCCGAACTCTACCAGGGCGATTTTCTGGCCGGCTTCTATCTGGACGGCTGCCCGGCTTTTGAAGAGTGGCAGTATGTGCAGCGGGAGCGGCTGCACGTGCGCATGCTCGAGGTGCTGGCCGAGCTGGCTCACTTCTACGAGCACAGCCAGCAGCCCCAAACGGCCGAGGGGTATGCCCGCCGCCAGTTGGAACTGGACCCGCTGCGGGAAAATGCTCACCGGCAGTTGATGCGCGTGTTGTACCAACAGGGCCAGCGGCCGGCTGCTCTGGCCCAGTACGAACTCTGCCGCCGGGTGCTGGCCGAAGAACTGGGGATCGAGCCGGACGTGGAGACGGTGCGGCTCTACCAGCAGCTTAAGAGCGGCCCACCGCCGACGTCGCCGGCCGGCGCCTCGCCCGCCGGACTCGCGCCAATCACCCACAATCTACCGGAAAGCACCACCCCGTTTATCGGCCGTGAAGAGGAGTTGTCCCAAATTGGCGAGCGGCTGCGGGATGGCTCGTATCGCCTGCTTTCGCTGGTCGGGCCGGGGGGCATCGGCAAGACTCGCCTGGCCATAGAAGCTGCGCGTCAAAACCTGCACCTGTTCCCCGATGGCGCCTATTTTGTGCCCCTGGCTTCGGCGAATGCGCCTGAGGAAGTGCCGGTGGCCATCGCAACCGTGCTGGGGCTTACCTTGGTCCAGGCCGATCGCTCGCCATTGGAGCAGTTGCTGGCAGAACTGCGGCCCAAAAAGTTGCTGTTGGTGCTGGATAACCTGGAACACCTGCTGGCCGGCGACGAGGCCAGCTCGACGCTGGCCAGACTGCTGCTCGATCTCCTGCGCCACGCCCCGGCGATTGTCTTGCTAGTTACCTCTCGCGAGCAGCTTGATCTGCAGGCCGAGGACCTCTACCGCCTGCGCGGCCTGCCCGTTCCGGGCCCGGATGAACTGGCCGCTGCCAGTCGTTTTGCCGCCGTACGCCTCTTCTGCGACCGGGTCTATCGCCTGCAAAAATCCTTCAAGTTAACGGATGAAAACCTGCCACACGTGGTGCGCATCTGTAGACTGGTGGAGGGCATGCCGCTGGGGCTTGAACTGGCCGCCACCTGGAGGCGTGACCTGGATTTTGCCGACCTGGCGGCTGCCCTGGAAAATAACCTGGGCCTGCTGGCAACCACTCTGCGCGATGTCGCGCCGCAGCACCGCAGCCTGTACGCCGCCTTTGACCACTCGTGGCAACTGCTAACCCACCAGGAACAAGACGCGCTGCGCCAACTGGCCGTCTTTCGCGGCGGCTTTTCATCAACGGCAGCCAGTCAGGTGGCCGGGACAACACCGCTGACGCTGACCCGCCTGCGCTACAAGAGCCTGATCCGGGGCGCTGGCAGGGGCCGCTACGATATGCACAATTTGCTGTGGCGCTTTGCCCTGGAGAAACTGGGCGAAAAACCGGCCCTGGAGCGGGGGGCACGCCGGCGGCATCGTGACTATTTTTTGACGTTTGTGGGCGAGCGTACCTCCGCGCTGGGGGGTGAAGCACCCCAGGCCGCTTTGGCCGAGATCCGGCAAGATCTCGACAATGTGCGCCAGGCCTGGCACTGGAGCGTGGACAACGGCCACTTTGCTGCGCTAAACGGGGGTGGGCGTCTGGCTGGCCTGGCCCGTTTCTACCTCTCCAGCGGTTTGAGCGCAGAAGGCGAACGCGTGTTTGAGAGGGCACTCCATTGCCTGGAAGCTTCAGAAGCGGACGATCCTACTCTGCCCCAGCTTCGCCAGCAGCTATTGGCCGAACTGGCCGAGATGTTGATCCAGCAAAGTAAGTTAAGGGGGGCTATCGCCCGGGCCGAAGCGGTCGTGCGCCTGGCCAGCTCTCGTCAGGATGTTGCGGGCCAGGCCCGGGGCCATCAATTGTTGGGCTCCGCTTACGCGCGAAATGGCGAACCCGCTGCCGCACGCCGCCACCTGGAAACAGGGTTGGCGCTGGCCCGCCAGGCCGGGCAGATGGCCCTGGAGGGCGAAATCCTGCGCCACCTGGGTAACGTCGTGATCGATCTGGGCGACCGGGCCCAAGGGGAGATCTATTTGGAGCAGGCCCTGCAAGCCGACCGCGCGCTGGGCAATCGGACCCAGGAGCAGGCCGTTCTGCTCTATTTGGGGGTGACGCACCTCGAGCGCCATGAGTATGTTGTGGGCCGGACCTATCTCCAGGACGCGTTGCGTCTCGTCCAGGCGACCGGCGATCGAGCTTTGGAAGCACGAATCGAGAATGCCCTCGGCTTTGTGTTGGCGGCCCTGGGCCAATATGAAGCGGCGCTGAGCCATCACCAACGCTCGCGCCAGATTTCGCAGCAGATCGGCGATCCGTTTCAGGAAAGCCACGCCCTGCATAATTTATGTACCGTCAACCGCAAGCTGGGCCGCCTGGAAACAGCCGAGGCTTGTGGCCGTGAGGCGCTACGGCTGGGCCTGGAGCATCACCTGCCTGATCCCGAGGCCTACGCCTGGCTGCACCTGGGGTATGTGTTGCTGGACATGGAGCAGTTGCCGGACGCCGCCGCTGCCTTTGCCCGCTCACGGAGCGGCTGGATATCGTTAAGCCAGATGTCGTTGGTCATGGAGGCCACGGCCGGCCAGGCCGAGGCGGCCTTGAGACAGGGGAACCTGGACGAGGCACTGGCCAACGTGGAGATGGTATTGCCAACCATCGCCGAAAACTCCCTGGACGGCACCGATGAACCGTTTCAGATCTACCTGACCTGTTACCGGGTCCTGCAAGCGCACGACGATGCTCGCGCCCCAGCTTTGCTGGCCGAGGCGCGCCGGCTACTGGATGCGCGCGCCAGCTTACTGCCCGACGAAAAAACGCGGCGGGCATTTCTATCGAATATTCCGGCACATCGGGCACTTATGGCGCTTCCCAATGCGGATCTGGCGGGCAGCGAGTGCATCTAGACGACGTATATCGCGGAAGCGATTCAGTACCGGTCACGGCGGATGGTGTGAGGAGTGGTCGACTCCTGGTTGTTGTGCTCAAGATAGCGTCATGTCACAAGATGTCGCTTCTCCACAAAGTTTGACGAAGAAACAACTTATAGTTATAATTGAATGTACCAAAGTTTCCACGCGACGCTCATCCTTCCAAAACCTTCAAATCCTTAATAGCCACTGTCCTGGTAGCTTTGCACTCAATCGTAGTCGCCAGTTTGGTGGGAGACCGAACGTCCTTTGTAACCAGTTCTTGCTCGCCTGTGAGCCAAATTTAGTCTTCGATCCTGTTACTTCGTTTTCAGTGGAGCGCAGGTTCAGCTCCCCAGTTAATGGTGATACTATCCCGGCTCCAAATCGGACAACGTTTCACTCCTGCTCCTTTTAGCCTGCCCGTTGGAAGACTTTTACATTCCAAGCGTTGACAAAAGCGTAGTGGCCATCAAAAGGGTGCGTTCATTTTTGGGGGCGACATACCCTCCCGCAGGTTTTGACTGAACAAGCTGCGATTTTAAGCAGCAACCTGCGGGAGGGTTCGCCCCGAAATCCGAACACACCCATCAAAACAGCGGTTAGTGGTGGTACGCAAAATGAGTCTGGTAGGGATTGTGGCCAACCCCGCGTCAGGTAAGGACATCCGCCGCCTGGTCGCCCATGGGTCGGTCTTTGACAACAATGAAAAAAGCAACATCCTGCAACGCATACTCTTAGCTCTGGACGCCCTGA
>JAHELX010000537.1 GCA_024643945.1 Anaerolineales bacterium | reverse complement strand
CGGATTCAAGGTGCCGCCCTGGTTCTCGTAGATGGTATTGGGTTGATTGTAATTGCCTACGGCCAGGTCCATATCGCCGTCGCCGTCGTAATCACCCCAGGCCACGGCCCGGGTGTTGGCCGCCGGCAACGTTTGAGCCAGAACGAACTGCTGATACCCGTCATTGCGATAGATAAGTGTCGGTCCCCCGTAATTGGCCACTGCCAGGTCCGGCAGAACGTCGCCGTCGTAGTAGCCCCAGGCCACACTCCGCGTATCGTCGCTGGCGCCAGATATCCAGGCCGGCGCAGTGTCCAACCCGGCCCCGGCCCTCTGGTTCAGGTAGAGCGTGTTGGGGCCATCCTTGTTGCCGGCGACCAGATCCAACCAGCCCTGGTTATCCTGGTCGAAATCGCCGAAGCTCAGGCTATAGGTGTTGAATGAATCCTGGGACGACCAGTCGGGGAACTGGAACAGGGGGCTGCCGTTCAGGTAGAGTTGATTGTTGGAATTGCGGCCAAAGGCGACATCCAGTTGGTGGTCGCCATTGACGTCGCCCAAGGCCACGGCCCGCCCGCTGACAAGGAATTCAGGCGTGGCGAGGGTAAATGTGCGTCCATTGCCGTCATTGTGGTAGAGCCTGTTGGCCGGAGCAGTAGCGCCCAGCAGGAAGTCGAGACCACGAACGCCGTCCTCGTCGCCCCAGGCGACCCCGGTGCCCGATAACGAGGTGTCGACCTGGCTCAGTTCCGTGTCCAGAAACGGGGCGAAGGTGGTATACAGCCGGCTCGGGTGAGCGAAGTCGGAAAAGGCCAGGTCCATGTCGCCGTCGTTGTCCGCATCGATGCCCCGGATGCTGCGAACATCGCTTAGCCAGAAACAGAAAAACCAGACGCAGAAGCGACTACCGCCGGTACCTGGTGGCAGTGGCTGGAAGGCGAGGGCGGGGGGATCAACGCGAAGATCATATATCTTGGGCGGCACGTCGGCCACGGCCAGCTCTAACTTGCCATCGCCGTTGAAATCAGCCCAGTCGAGCGCGAGAGACCATGCGCTGGTGGGAATCGTTATCGAGGCAGACGTCCCGAATGTGCCGCCCCAGTTGCGATAAACTCGGACTTCCCACCCCAACACCGCTGCCAGATCCAGGTCACCGTCGCCGTCGTAGTTGCCCCAGGCCAGGTCATAGGCGGCGTATCCGGAAGAAAAGTCGGTAAAAACGTAGGCGGAGGCAAAACTATTCGGAGCGACCTGGGTGAAGAGAGTGATTCGGCCCACTCCACCAGCCGCCAGGTCTAGCAAGCCGTCGTTGTTGTAGTCGCCCCAGGCCACGCTGTACACCGGGTCATCGGTGATGAGACACTGCAGATTAGGGCTTGACCAATTAATGGTCGATTGGAATACGTCATTTGTCGTACCCAGGTTGGCGGGGTTGATATTGCGGTACAAGGCCAGGGTGCATCCCCCTATATCATTGGCGGCAGCGATGTCCACGTCGCCGTCGCCGTCGTAATCGGCCGGCGCAGCCCGCAAGACCCTATCACTGGACTGAAACGTATAACCAGCGCCGTTATTGTGCAGACGGAATGGAAGGCTGCCCGTGTTCTCGTAGATATAGTTGTGGCCCGTATAGGCGTACCCGCCCCCGCTGGGGTGAGGACTGTCAGCCTCATCCCGGTCGCCGGTGACCAGGATATCCAGCTTGCCGTCGTTATTGAAATCAGCCCAGCGCACGCCCAGGACATAACCAGCGTGGATGCGCCCCACGCGGTTTAACTTGCCGGCGTCGTTGCGGTAGACCAGGGCCCCGTCCTGGGTAGAACCCAGGACCAGGTCCAAGTCGCCGTCGCCGTCGTAGTCGCCCCAGTCCATATCATAGGCACCTCCCGCCTCGGTTGAGCACCAGGTGGGGCCGCGCGAGAATTGGGGATGGCCATTCTGGCTCGGGGCTGAGACGCGCACGGTGGTTTGGACTGGGTTGCTGACTTCGGAGTACAATTCAGACGAATAGTCATAGGAAACGACAGCACCATTCTGAAAGCTATAGCCGTCCGGCCGGCAGATGACCGCAGCCTTGAATTGCCTGGTTATGACCTCACCCGGCTTCAACGTTTCCAATGTCCAGCTAATTTGCGTGGTAACATTTATGGACGTACTCGTCGTCGTAATAGGATCGGTGATTGTCAGCGTGTTTTGGATCTTGACGCACGAGGAATAAACAGGTTGATCAAGACAGGCAATGCTGTTTTCATCCAGGGTATTGGCCGGCAAAACGTCCAGAATGGTAACATGGGTGATAGTCAGGGGGTTGTCATTGTGGACGGTAATGGTGTAGGTGATCACACCACCATCCGCCACCGTGGCCCCGCTGGCAGGATCCAGGCCCGTAGAGGCTGATTTGACGATAGATACAGCGCTTTGCACGGGAGGACTGAGTGGTGGCAGCACCCGGAGTACCGGAGCAGCGCCCAGACCGGCCCGGCTATCCGCTTGAGCCGGAGGCGCGATGCTGGCCAACGCGCCCAGCGCGAGCAGGGCCAGTGCCAGGGCTACCCCGAGCACGGTAGGCACTCTGATGAGTGTTTTGTAGTCCACCGACCTCATATCATAGCTACCTTGTTACTACTCAGCCTGAAGGTGCCCGGCACTTCATCGACAGAAATGCACTATGTCCGGTCCGCTGGCAGACGCCCGATTACGCCTTAAAGGCCGCAAAAGTGCCGGGCACCTGAGTAGTTACGCTACCTTATTGGAAAACCTATACACGACAACCATCCCGGCCCATCAAGGGCTGCAAGGGGTGCTGTACCAACTATTGGTGCTGACGGCCGACTCTTGTGGCGTGTCGTCGATATCAAGGTAAACCGCCACCACATAATAAGCCTTGCCGCAAGTTGGAGATACGGAATCTGTGAATTGTTTGGGGCTTGCATCTGCTTCCAAGTCCGGATTGTTCTCATCAGCTCCCGGTATGAGCCCAAAGCTGCCGCCGGGCACGTCAGCGCGATATACCCTGAAACCCACGATCTGGCTCTTATCCCGGTCTTGTTTCCACTGCCATGTGAGCGTGTTGGTATTGCCAGCCGGGTCTTCTACGCCGATCAGGTTATAGGGCGGGTCTGGAGGAGGTTGGTCCACTACGGTGACCTCTATCACCTGCTGGACCGGTATGCCTACCTCATTCTTGGCAACAAGTGTGTAGTTCTTGATCCCAGCGCCGGCGATCAGCGCGGTCGCCTGGCCGATGGTGCCCACCTCTTGCGAGGCTCCGTCCGCAGGTGAGAAGGTAACCTCAACGGCATTTTCGACCTGCCAACTAAACACGACGGTCGTGTTCTCCTGAACCTGGTATCTATGCGGGTTGCTCCCCACCGGATCCATGTCTATCACCTTGGGATAACCGGGAGAGGAGATCTGAAAGGACAGAATCCTGGCTGGAGGCGGCACTGGCGTGGATGTCGGCGTCGGCTGGGGCGTCGGCGTGGGTTCCTGGACCCGAATCTGTACATTCTGGCTGGCCTTCTTGTCTTGATTAAACGCGGCTAAGACGAACAAGGTTGTATCCTCGACCGTGACGCTGATGGCATCTTCCTGGTTGAGATTGGTGATCGGGCTATTCAAGCTGGGGCCGCTGATCTCGACGTTGGTGGTAGTGCCGACAATCGACCATTTCAAGCTCACCAGACTCTCATCGCCCCGGACCAATTCAGTAGGGTCGGCGGTGAAATACACGATTTCCGGTGCGGCCGGCGTTGGCGTGGCGGTCGGCGCCGGGGCGACGACCACCCGCTGCGACGCCACCGCCGTCGCTTCGCCATTGACGGTCTTCTTGACCGCCTTGAGCGTGTAGAGCGTGGTTCTGGTCGGCTGGCGGCTGATGGGGGGGCCGGCCGGCCCGACCTCCATCGGCCGGTCGAGCGGATCATCCGACCCAATTGAAGTCGAGTCGGCGCCGGTTACCCGCCAACTGAGAGCCACGGGCGTCCCCTCGACGATGTTATCCGGTTGCGCTATGAAAAACTCGATGACCGGCGGCGGAACAATCACCTTGACCGTTGCCGCATCGGTTTCTGGGGAGTCACCTGTGTAGAGATTGTAAGCCTCGAAGATATAGACCGTATCGGCGTCCGGCGGCTTAATCTGGTAAGAGCCGGCCGGCTCCGGTTGGTTGAAGGTTTCGATTATCAGTCCGTCCTGGGTTTTAAGCACCAGCCGGTCCGCGTGCTCCGCAGTCCAGGTGAGGATGACAGGTTGGCCGAGCTCCACCTCTGTCTCTTCCGGCGATACCTGGATAACCGGCAGGACGGGCACGACCGTCACTTCATAGGTGGCGGTCTGCGCCAGCCTGGGTAAGAACAGCGAAAGGAAATTTTCAACCGTCAGGCGATAGATAACATCCAGGGTGGGGGCGTCGGTCGCCGCTCCGGCCGGTCCAGGGAGGGCGTCTCCGACCGCTTCGTACGTATTGTCGGGAGCGCCGGCCAGCTTGCGTTCGATCTTTAATTTCAACAGCGTGCCGTTAATCCTGTTGAAAATATTGTCGGGGCCCAGACTCTTAAAGCGAGAGGCGTTATAACTCAGCGTCAGATCGTTATCGGTCGCCGCCACCCGTCCCCCTTGCTCACTCCAAAGCCGGGGGTTGGG
>JAHELX010000051.1 GCA_024643945.1 Anaerolineales bacterium | reverse complement strand
ATCCGGCCTCCGTCCCCCTCAACCAGTTGTTTGAGAAGCGCTGGTTCGATTTTGAGCCGTAGCATAGGGTCAATGAAGGGCAGGGATGGAGATGAGTCGCCGGCTTCTGGCTTCTGTGCCGCCGCGACCCAGACAAGAGAGGAGAAGCAAAGCGCCAGGAGGAGGACTACCCAGCCCAGACGATTCAAAACACACTTACCCGTTAGGACTTTGTTGTTTGTCATCAGACACTCGCTATCCAAAAGGCCTAAACAACAGGGGAATAAGATCTGCTATAAGCTGGCACACATAAGCAATGGGTTAAGTTCCAGCCAGCGCAGAAGTAAGAGAAGTTCAGCCTGACGAAGGGCTGAGCCGAGGTCTCAGCAACATAGAGCCTCTCGTCCTCGCACTACAGTTACGTGTGCTTACTATGACCGAATTATACCCTAAGTAATTGTTAGCACAACTTGCAAAAATAAATTCGTAACGCCGCGATATTTACGCTAAATTTACGATCTCTTTACTTAGTTTTTACTCAGATTTTTCAAGGGATGTGCTAAAATTAAAATAGCGGCCATAGTTCAGTATCCTGAGAGGTTGCCGCACCCGAGCTCGCTCCCCCTAACCCTCTCGAGCTTGGCATTCCACTAATGCAACTTAAACGGGCAATTTAGAGATGACAAATCAGAAGGAACTGCCAGAGCACGTCTCGGCGTGGCACGACAAGTTAAATAGGCTGAGAGCTAGTATCGGGACCAAGATTATTCTGCCATATCTGTTACTGACGCTGGCTGTAGCAGGTGTGGGGGCTTTTGTGGTCACCAATCTGGTCACAAGCTCGTTGCAGGAACGATTTAACAACCAACTCCTTGATGCAGGCCGGGTTGTTGCTGAGGGTATGGTTAACTACGAAGAGGAGCGGCTTGCAGTGTTGCGCGCTGTGGCTGGCACAGAGGGAGTGCCTGAAGGGCTGGCGGCTGGCAACCGAGAGTCGTTGGCCGCATTGGTGCCACAAATCATCGCCAATAGCAACACCGACGCTGTGGAGTTACTGGACATCCACGGCACCGAGGTCTATGGATGGCAGCGACCGCTGGGTCAGGGCGGGAGCCCCGGCGAAGAGCGAGCCGGCGCTGACTTTTCGCAGTTGGAAGAGGTGCGCCGGGTACAGGAAGGTTCTGTGGACGGATTTGGCGACAAGCGGGTCCTGTTGGCACAAACGCACTATGGGTTAATGATCTTCACCGTGGGACCGGTCTATTTAGACGGCGAGGACGTTGGACGAGAGCAAGTAGGGACCGTAATGATTGGCACCTACCTACGCAATATGCTGGTTGGCCTGACGGAAAGAGCTATAGCCCGAGTCACCCTCTATGACCGCAATGGCAACGTTATTGACACCACCCTGGGCGGTGGTGGTTACAAAGGCATCGCCGAGACTCTTCAGGAGCCACCTGAGCAATATGGCGCCATTACCAGGCTTTTACAAGAATCACCTGCCCATTATGGGGTGGTGGCTAGGGCAAGAGACGAAGTCTTTCTGAGAGAGGTAGAAATCCTGGGTCAAACATATGTGCTGGGTTATGGCGACTGGCGGCTGCGAGGCCAATCATTTGGACTTTTCAGCGTCGCTTTGCCCAGCAACTTTATCGTGAGCACAGCAGCCATCAGCCGCAATTGGTTGAGCCTGCTCTTCTCGATCGCCACTGTGGCCGTGTTCGCTATGGGTTTTGGTATCGCGCAGCGCATCATCCGCCCGCTGAACCGACTGGTGCAGACCTCGATCGCAGTGGCGCAGGGAGACCTGGAGCAGCGCACCGGCATCCAGCGCAACGATGAAATAGGTAGCCTAGCCTATTCCTTCGATGCCATGACAGAGCGCCTGGCGGAGCGCAACCGCGAGTTGGCAGAGCGCAATCGCCAGTTAATTGAGCAGGCCAGCGAACTGAAGGCGATCCTCAATGGCATCGCCGACGGGGTAATTGTGCTCGATACGGAGGGGCAGATTATGACCTCCAATCCGGCAGCCCAGAGGGTTCTGACCGAGGTGTCGGACGACTTCGTGTCAGATCTGTTACCCAGATTGTCTCCGGCTCCCTTCACTCGCACCGAAGGTGAACCGGAAACGGACCAATTGCTGATGCTGACTACACTTCAGCAGCCTCAACGCTACCAGGTGGGCAGCCGCGTGTTGAGCGCATTGGCAGCGCCGGTGATGACACCCGCTGGCGAAGAACTGCGCACGGTGGTGGTACTGCGCGATGTTACTCGCGAGGCAGAGGCGGAAAACCTGAAGGATGGATTCATCATGAATATCTCGCATGAGTTGCGCACACCTCTGACCGCCATCAAAGGCTATAGTGACCTGCTGCTGCAGACGGACGACGGGAACCTGGACGGACACCAATTGGAATTTGTTCAAATCATCAGCAACAATACCAACCAACTGGTACACCACATTAATAAGCTGATTGACATCACTGAAATTCAAGCCGGGAACTTGGCGCTACAGCCAGAGCGACTCTGTTTCTCGGAACTGGTGACAGAAGTCGTTGAGCACTGGCGAAAGTCAATAGAGGCCAAAGACCTGTCGTTGCGGGTGAAGTTGCCGAGAAAGCGCCTATGGATATACGCCGACCGGGAACGATTGGTGTGGGCGATTGATAATCTCTTGAGCAATGCCTGCAATTACACACTGGCCGAGGGGCGTGTCGAGGTGCGCGTGTTCAAAGAAAACGCTGAAGCACGCGTAGATGTGACGGACACCGGCACCGGCATAGCCGCTGCCGATCAACCATTTCTGTTCACCCGCTTCTTCCGAGCCAACAATGAATTGACGTTCAGCGTCCGGGGAGTGGGTCTAGGCTTGTTTATCACCCGGTCTATTACCGAATTGCACGGTGGTTGCACGTGGGCAAAGAGCGAACTGGGTGTTGGGAGCACCTTCAGCCTCGCTCTGCCTTTGGTCCATGGAGACACGGCTGACTGATAGCGGATGGCCGATAGCGAGCGACGGGAAGATGATCGCGTATCTGGCATGTGCCATTATCGGGGAGAAGATAGAATGAATTCGTTCCCCCCTGAAGACAACAGACTACAGCGCCGACGCTGGGAGTGGTTACTGCTCCTCCTGGTATTGGGGGTGAGCTTTGCCTGCGTCTTCTTCTCGACCTGGCTTGCACTCAGGAGACCGCCCAACCGGCTAGCCTCAGGTGCCTTATTAGCTACGAGGCAGGCGGATTATGGAGCACTCTCCAGCGGAAGCATCCGGTTTGCACCTCTGAGCCCTAACGTGGGCGCCCAAGCGGCAACCGATGCCGCCCGGCTGCAGGTCACACCGTGGGACGCCGTTGATAGGGCATCCGTTACGGTCACTATTGTTTCTTTGCCTCCCCCACCGACGCCCTCGGCCACTCCCACGCCGACACCGCTGCCAACTGCGACAAGTCCTGCCATTATCGCACCGACCATCCCTGCCGAGTCGGATAGCCTCACGCCAAGTCCGTCTGGCTCACGCTTGCCAACCGGAACGTCGGTTGCTGGCACCGTCACGCCAATGCCCACCGCCACTCGCCAGCCCACGTTGACTGCTACGCCACATCGCACACCTCCCCCGCCACCAACATTCACGCCACCACCACCTACTCCTGAGGGAGGTGACAACGGATGCGACGGCGGAGGCAATCAGGGACGTGGCAAGGGCTGCGGCCAAGGAGGTGACAAAGGAGGCGGCAAGAAAGATGACAAAGGGGGCGGCAAAAAAGACAAAAAGTAAGGCTAGAAAAGCTTTGGCACCGGTTTAGTTTTTGGTGTAAAACTGCTGGCTCCCAACAAGTTGTGACGATCAAAAGCCGCCTGGCTCACCCTGGCCGATTGGCACGTAGCCTCCAACCGGCACCGCTACGCTAACAATCACGACGACGCTTCCCTTCCGACACATCTACGCCAATCTCATCACCTGACGCCAATATCTCCACTCCGGAACTCACCCCACACCACGCTCGACGTCAACAGCCCCCCACAGTGATGTCGATCAAGCTCTTGGTCACGGCCACCTTGACAACAACGACGTAGTATCTTTGCATTATTGCAATTAATATGTTATACTAAAAGTCGCTATTGCGAAAATTTGCAGCAACGGGGCAAGATATGTCACACCATGGTATGAATTACCCGGATCGCATACGAAAACGCGGGTTCCGGGTGACCCTTCAACGCCAGTTGATCCTGGATGCCATCTGTGAAGGCGAAGGTCACACCACCTTCGATGAAATTTACGCCCGGGTGCAAGTCAAAGCGCCAGCGATCAACCGCGCCACTGTTTATCGAGCGTTGGACTTCTTTCGCGAATTAGGACTAATCTTTGCAGCCGAGATCGGCGGGCATACGGGGTATGAAATTGCCAGCAAGCCTCACCATCACCTAGTCTGTCGCTGCTGTGGCAAAGTTGAGGATTTGACGGACTACCATTTTCATGACCTATCGGCCCATCTGCTCGAGGAACATGGATTCAAAGCCGATCTGGATCACCTGACCATTCCCGGCCTCTGCTCTAAATGTCTGAAGGCAATTGAAAGCTGATTCGACTCAAAATTCAAAACGAGAGGAGATTCGCCATGTCAACATTCTTTTTTGTCCTTTCTGCTTTCTTTCTGCGTGCTGCGCTGGGGGCAGCAACCGATAATCCTGCGATGCATATCCCGGATGGTTTTCTGAGTCTACCCATTGCGCTATTTTGCTGGGGGGCAGCGATCGTGCTCCTGGCAATAGCGATCCGCCGGACGCGAGACGAATTAGGCGAGCGCCAGGTTCCATTGATGGGCGTGATGGCAGCCTTCATTTTTGCCGCTCAGATGATCAACTTCCCGGTTGCCGGGGGCACATCGGGGCATTTGCTCGGCGGGGCACTGGCTGCGATTACCCTGGGTCCCTGGGCTGGGATGCTGGTGATGGCCAGCGTCATCGGCGTCCAGGGACTGCTTTTCCAGGATGGCGGATTGGTCGTAATGGGTGCCAACATCCTCAATATGGGATTGTTGACTGTACTCATTGGCTACGGGCTTTACCGGGGTGTCGCCGGGCAGAGCCGTGGTGTAAGGTTAACAGTCGCCGGGGTGGCAGCCTGGTTGTCGGTGATGGCAGCAGCACTGGCCACGTCGCTTGAACTCTGGCTGAGTGGGACTTCGGCTTTAAGGATCGTGATACCGGCGATGCTGGGCATCCACGCCTTCATTGGCATCGGTGAGGCGCTGATCACGGTAGCTGCCCTGGCGTTTATTATGCAGACACGCCCCGATCTATTAGAGGCAAAGGCCGAGGCCCGAGGTGGTCGCGGCTGGGTGGTCGCCGGACTGATCATGGCTTTGATCGTGGTATTCCTGGCACCGCTGGCCTCAGCCGACCCGGACGGGCTGGAGCGCGTCGCAATAGACCTGGGATTCCTCGGCCAGGGAGTGGGCGCATCCTACCAGATACTTCCTGACTACACCATCCCCTTCCTCGGGGAGACAGCGATATCCACGATTTTGGCCGGGGCGATTGGCATGCTGGTGGTGGCTGCCTTGACTGTCATCGCAGTGCACCTGTTGCGACGCACCGCCAAGTCCATCTCTTAAGTCGGAGGCTGGTATCTAACTATGCACGCTAACACGTTCGATCGCTACCAGGCGGGCGAAAGTCTGATCCACCGTCTGGATCCCAGGGTTAAGGTCGTGGTAACGGTCCTCTTCATCCTCTCCAATGTGCTGTTACCGGACGGAGCCTGGCTGGCCTTTTTGCTGGCCTGGGGCCTTATCCTTCTGGTCAGTGCACTAGCCGGGTTGGGGCTGGGCTACGCGATCAAACGTTCTTTCGTGGCTTTGCCTTTCGCCCTGGCAGCCATCACAGCCATCTTCGCGCTGCCAGGGCAGCCGATCTTTGTCTGGAATCTTCCCTCTTGGGGACCTATGGGCGGTCCCTGGCACATAGTAGCGACCGATGCGGGGATAGTCCGGTTTGCCAGCATTGTCGCCCGGAGCTGGCTTTCAATACAGATGGCGATCTTGCTGACGGCGACGACGCGGTTTCCGGACTTGATGCACGCGCTGCATCACTTGCACGTGCCCCAACTGCTGGTTATTATCGTCTCGTTTATGTACCGTTATCTGTTCGTCCTAACCGACGAGGCGATGCGTCTCATGCGTGCCCGCGAGGCACGCAGTGCCCGGCTAAGCACAGGTGGCGGCGGTGGATCATTAGCCTGGCGCGCGCGAGTGACTGGCAATATGGCCGGCCAACTCTTCTTACGGAGCTACGAGCGCAGCGATCGCGTTTACAACGCCATGCTCGCGCGTGGCTATAACGGCCAATTCTTGAGCATCAACCCCCACCTAATGCGCGGCAGGGATTGGGCAGTCGGGGCATTCGCCGTGGTCATCCTGCTTTTGCTCCAAATGATCGGCCATTTGATTTGATTCCAAAAGATTGGATCTTCGTATGTTAAAGATTAAAGGTTCAAACGCACTTTCTTCAAAAGTTACCCCAGTCACGACCGGCTATCCTGACCGGTCTCCCTGGGGAGATGAGGCGCCTTTTCCCAAAGAGGACCCATCATCGGGGAATGGAACGTACATTGACAGTACACCAGCGACGCTCCTGGTAGAGAATCTCAGCTTCAGCTATCCAGATGGACAGATAGCATTGCGTGACGTCTCGCTACGGATTGGTTATGGGGAGAAAGTAGCGCTGGTGGGACCGAACGGGGCAGGCAAGAGCACGCTCGTACTTCACCTCAACGGTATTCTCAACGGCCAAGGCCAGGTGCACGTCGCTGGATTGCCAGTGACCAGGTCCAATCTACCCACAGTCCGGGCCAAAGTTGGCCTGGTCTTCCAAAACCCTGACGACCAACTCTTCTCGCCCACCGTTTTCGAGGATGTGGCTTTTGGTCCGCTTCATATGGGATTGCCTGAAGATGAGGTGCGCGTCCGCGTTGATCGAGCGTTGGGGCAAGTGAGCATGAGCCACTATGCCGAACGGCTTTCACACCATCTCAGTGTCGGCGAGAAAAAGCGCATCTCCATTGCCACGGTCCTCTCAATGGAACCGGAAATCTTGATCCTGGATGAACCCTCCGCTGGCTTGGACCCCCGCGCACGCCGAGGGCTGATGACACTGTTGCGAGACCTTCCACTCACTATGCTGGTCTCAACACACGACATGCTGATGGTGCGGGAGCTTTTCCCCCGGATGGTGATTATGGATGAAGGACGCATCGTCGCCGATGGTCCCACAGAGTGGTTAATGAACGACACGCAGTTGCTAGAGGCACACGGACTTGAGCGCCCGTGAAGAAAAGAATTGGAAGGCCAAGATCAATCTTCTGTCCTTCCAGCCTTCCAATCAATCACCCCTTGGGCTGGAGAATCTCAAGAAGGAATCGAATCTGGGGCGGAAGTGCAAGTAAAAGGAGAGTACCATATAATAGAGGGGGTAGATGAGCGACAGATATACGAGGCGTGGGTCGGGATGCTTGAAATTGAGCATAATAAGGCAAATTATCAAGAACCAAAAGAAGCCCAGCCCAATGTTTAGCTGGCGGAGGATGGGGGTCCGGGAGGGGTAAATGTATTTGATCGGCACAAAAACCATCAGCGTGAAGAACAGAAGAAGAAGGCCGACGCCGGCTGAGGGGCTGTTGAGTAGATAAAAGTAGAAGGCCAAGACATTCCAGTAGGATGGAAAGCCGGTGAAGTAACCATCTTCGGTTTTGGCAGCCTTATTGCAGAAGCCATAAGCCGACGCCAGCAACACCAGAGGGAGTACCAGGGTCCATATGCCAGATACCAGTTCAAAATGATAGATGAAAAATACAGGGATGAAGACGTAGTTCAGATAATCAGTGATGTCATCTAGTTTGCGCCCGTCGAAACGGGGCGTCCAGGTGATAACTTCCCATCCACGCGCCAACATGCCGTCTGTTGAATCGATCCAGAGGGCTAAGCCTAGAAAAATAAACACATCGCGGGGTCTTCCCTCCGCGACGGCAATCAGTGCCAGCAAACCAGCAATAAGTCCCAGGCTGGTATAAAAGTGGACGGCCCACGCACGCATTTTGGGCAGGTTGCTGCTCCAGAATTTCATTTCACATTCGCCTCCCCTTTGCACTTGTTCATAAATAACTTCGCACTTTGGAATGGAAATTAGGCGTAAAACCGCCACAAAAATACGAAGTTGTTTTTGAACAAGTACTTTGTAAGATGTTTCGTGCTGCCTGGAACACCATACTCCAGTATGGGAGTATTGTCAAAGATTGCCAAACCCGGCCCCCGACCAAGATTGAGCTTTGTCATGCCAGCCCTAGCGCTGATGCGCTAAGAAGGGTGAAGTATTCTCGGACCGGGAGGCGAATGAGCCAACAGGGCAACGAATGGCCCCCCTAGGAGATGCTTTGCCCTTACTTGGTTACCCCAGAAACAGAAAAAGCCACCAGGAAATGGGCATAGCTGCCTGTCCAATGGCCGTTGAGCTGGAATGAGATACACTTTAGTCGTGCTTGTGTAAATGGGGTGGCTGCCTCTCCCCGATATCTAAATCAACCGATCCTTTTCTCCTGTCCACCAGCGCCTGATTTAGCTGCCGAGGGGAATCAGGCTCACCAGATCAGCCACCGGTCCTGGCCACACCCCCAACACCACAGTGACCAGCATCGCCAACAACACCGCTGTGCCGACGGCCGCCTTTAGGTTGACTGCCACAGGCCTGCTTTCAGCATCTCCGCTCAGAGGACTACTTGGGGTCTCTACCGTGTCGCGCATATACATTTGCACCACGACCCCCAAATAATAGAAGGCAGAGATAGCGCTATTAATGACCCCCACAATTGCCAGCCAGCTCAAGCCTGCTTCGACCGCTGCTCGAAAGACGAAGAGCTTGCCCCAAAAGCCAACTAGCGGCGGCACCCCTGTCAGCGACAGCATGAAAACAGCCATAGCCGCCGCCAGGAACGGTTCACGTTGACCCAGGCCAGCGTAATCAGCCAGAGTAGTACTGAACGTGCCGCGACGTTCCACCACACACGCGACAGCAAAGGCGCCGACATTCATAAAGGCATAGGCCAGCAAATAGAAGAGCACACCGCGCACGCCAGCGTCATTGGCGGCCGCTACGCCGACCAGGATGTAGCCGGCGTGGGCGATGCTCGAATAGCCGAGCATGCGCTTGACATCTTTTTGGGCCAGGGCGGCCATATTGCCAAAGGTCATGGTCAGTGTAGCAAACGCAGCGATAGCGACGGCCCAGTCGGCGGTATAGCCAAAGCCGCCGAAGCCAGAGTGCAGCACGCGAATGAGGGCAGCAAAGCCGGCTCCTTTCGCTCCAACCGACATAAAAGCCGTCACCGAGGTGGGTGCACCCTGGTACACGTCGGGGGTCCACCATTGGAAGGGGACGGCCGCCACTTTGAAGGCAAACCCGACCAACAGAAGGCTCAACCCGACCAACGCCAGGGGATCAGGGGCGAGGGGTATACCGCTCCCCGCCAGCCAGATGCCGATTCGGCCCAAGTTGGTGCTGCCAGTGGCGCCGTAGGTCAAGGCCGCGCCGTATAGGAAAAAGGCCGAAGCAAATGCGCCCAGGATGAAATATTTCATCGCCGCCTCGGCCGAGGCCAGTTGTCTCCGGTTGAAGCCAGCCAGAATGTAAAGGGCGACCGACATAATCTCCAGCCCCAGGAAAATGACAATCAGGTCAGTGGCAGCAGCCATCAGCATCATACCGCTGGTGGAGAAAAGGAGCAGCGCGTAATATTCGCCGCGCTGCAGATCTTTCTGCCCCAGGTAGTCGATGGCGACCAACAACGACAGGCCGGCCGTCGCCAGAAAAACCAGATTGAAGAAGAGGGAGTACCCATCGCTGATGGCCACCGTCTGGAAAGGGAGAGGAGATCTGTCCCATATGGCCAGCGACACACCGGTTGCCGTGAGGACACCCACCAGCCCCAGATAACCTAAAACTCGCTTATCGGTCACCGCCAGGTCTAAGAGGAGCAACAAGATAGCAGTGCCAATCACGATCAGCGATGGGGCAAGAGCAAGGAAATTAAGGGTTGGGATTTGGATGAGCATAAGCGATTCCCTTATTGCTGATTTATCTCCACAACCGCTGCTGTTTCTGTCATCCGGGAGGCCAACCCCCCAACCGCCGGGTTAATCTTCTCAAAGAAGAGGTTGGGGAAGAGGCCGATGAGGAAGAAGAAGACGACCAGTGGCAGCATTAGCGCCACCTCGCGCGGCGTCATGTCAGTGAGATGTTCATTGGCTGGGTTAAGCGAACCAAATAGGGTGCGGCGGACAGCAGTAAGTAGATACCAGGCAGCCAGCACAATGCCGAAGGTGGCAATGGCAGCGTAAGCCACGTTCACGCGGAAAGTCCCCAACAAGATAGTGAATTCGCCGACAAAACCATTCATCCCCGGCAATCCTATCGAAGACAATGCCGTAATAATGAAGAAAGAGCCGAAGATAGGCACTTTGGCCCAGATGCCGCCGTACTCGCTCAGCAGGCGAGTGTGGCGTCGCTCGTACAGGACACCTACCAGCAAGAAGAGGGCACCGGTGCTCAGGCCGTGATTCACCATTTGCAATACCGCGCCACTCACCGCCTGGGGCGTTAGCGCAAAGGTTCCAAGCACAATGAAGCCCATGTGAGCCACGCTGGAGTAAGCCACCAGGCTCTTCACGTCCTCCTGGGCCAGCGCCACCAACGCACCGTAGATGATACCGATCAGCGCCAGGATCGAGAGCCAGGGCGCGAACACGGGCACGGCTTTAGGGAAGAGGGGCAAGGCGAAGCGCAGATAGCCATAAGCTCCCATCTTGAGCAACACCCCGGCCAGGATGATCGAAGCAGCCGTCGGCGCTTCGACGTGAGCCGCCGGCAGCCAGGTGTGCAATGGGAAGAGAGGCACCTTCACGGCGAAGGCCAATGCGAAGGCGGCAAAGAGCCACATCTGAAGCCCGGCCGGGAGTTGCGTGTTCAACAGCGCCGGCAGGTCGCTGGTGCCGCCGCCCCATAAGTAGAGCACGATGGTCGCCACCAACATCAGGGCGCTGCCGGCCATAGTAAACAGGAAGAACTTGACAGCAGCGTAAATCCTTCGCTCCCCACCCCAGCGTCCGATGAGGAGTGCCATGGGGATCAGGCTGGCCTCCCAGAAGACGTAGAAGAGGAAGAGATCAAGGGCGACGAAGACGCCCAGCATGGCAGTCTCCATCAGCAGCATCAATACCATGTACTCTTTTACCTGCTGGGTGATGGCCGTCCACGAGCTAAGCACAGCGACCGCGCTGAGCAGGGTCGTCAGCAGCACCAGAAAGAGACTGATGCCGTCCACGCCCACATGATAGCTGATGTTCAGACCAGGGATCCAGGGCGCCACCTCTTCGAACTGGAAGCCAGGCGCACCGGATCGAAAATTGAAGTAGAGCGGCAACGACAGGGCAAAGACCAGCAAGGTGGTGGCAAAGGCAGCTCCCTTTACCAGATCTGTCCGCTCACGAGGCAGCAATGCTACCAGCACAGCCCCGGCGACCGGCAGGGCCAGCAACAACGAAAGTAGGGGAAAGTCCAGTTGATTCATCAGCACTTCCGATCTACCGCAGGAAAAAGTATGAGACGACGACGATCACTCCGAGGAACATGGCCAGCGCATAATTCCGGATGTAACCGCTTTGCAGGTGTCCGAGCAGAGCGCCGCCCTGAGCGATCAGGCGCGCGCCGCCGTCAATGGCCCCGTCAATCACAGCCCTGTCGATCCCTTGTGCCAGGAAACGAGCCAGAGCCTTGCCAGGCTCCACGAACAGAGCGTCGTACAACTCGTCCACGTAATATTTATTGACCAGCAACTTGAAAACCGACTTGAAACGCAGGGCCAGGCGGGCCGGAATCTCGGGGTTAACGACGTAGAACCAATAGGCCAGCCCGATACCCAACAGTGCAATGGCGCTCGACACGCCGAGCAATCCCCACTCCTGCCCGATCGACAGAGCATGGGCCGCTGGTCTCTCTCCCACTTCCAAGGCAACGAATACCGGCTGCAGCGCCTTTTCAAGGGCGTGATCTACGCCCAAAATCGGCGGCAATCCTATCAGGCCGCCAAAAAGGGCCAGGACTGCCAGCAAGATGAGCGGCCAGGTCATGACCCCCGGCGACTCGTGGGCATGGTCGAATAGCTCCTGGTCGCGCGGCTGTCCCCAAAAGACGATGAAGAAGGCACGGAAGGTGTAAAAGGCAGTCAACAGGGCCGCGAGCGCGCCCACCACCCACAGGAGTGGCGAGAATTCATAGGCTCTCATCAGGATCTCATCTTTGGAAAAGAAACCAGAGGTCAACGGAAAGCTGACCAGTGCCAGTGCGCCGATGACGAAGGTCCAGAAGGTGAGCGGCATTTTGTGTCTCAGCCCCCCCATACGCCGGATGTCAATCACGCCATGCATGGCGTGCATGACGCTGCCGGCCGCCAGGAAGAGTAATGCCTTGAAGAAAGCGTGGGTGGTCAGGTGGAACATACCAGACGAGTAAGCGCCCACTCCCACCGCCAGAAACATATAGCCGAGCTGGCTGATGGTGGAGTAGGCCAATACCCGTTTGAGATCAGTCTGCACCAGGGCGATGGTCGCCGCATAGAGAGCAGTCGCAGCACCGACCACTGCCACTATCAGTGAGCTAGTCGGAGCCAACGCATAGAAGACGTGACTGCGGGCGATCATATAGACGCCAGCGGTCACCATAGTTGCGGCGTGGATGAGGGCGGATACTGGCGTGGGGCCGGCCATTGCATCGGGCAACCACACATAAAGCGGCAATTGCGCGCTCTTACCCACGGCCCCCACGAAGAGCAGCAGCGTGATGGCTGTGATCGTCCCGCTGGCAACCTCCGGCGCTGCGCCAAACACATCGGCGAAGTTCAAGGTGCCGAAGGTCGACCAGATCAAAAAGACGCCCAGGGCGAAGCCAAAGTCGCCTACCCGGTTGACAATGAAGGCCTTCTTACCCGAATCGGCAGGGTTCAGGTTGGCGGGGACGGCCACCTGTTCGCCATCCTTGAGCTGGATTGGGGCCTGCGGCTCATCGGGCCTGTGGAACCAGAACCCAATGAGCAGATACGAACAGAGGCCGACCAATTCCCAGCCGACGTACATCAGCAAGTAGTTGTCGGCCAGCACCAGGATGAGCATCGAGGTGATAAACAGGTTGAGGAAGGTGAAGAAACGGGCGTAGAGCCGGTTGTCCTCGTGCTGCATGTAGCCGATGGAGTAGACGTGGATCAGGAAGCCCACGCCGGTAACGACCAGTACCATCAGCACCGACAGCGGGTCAGCCAGCAAGCTCATCCCCACCTGGAAGGTGCCCCCCACAGCTCCCATCTGGGGAATTGTGATCCAGTTCCACAACGGCACTGCCACTGCCCGGTCGTGGACGGGGAAGGCCGCCAAATCTAGCGCTGAAAAGAGTCCGACGACGAAGGCGAGGCCGATTACCGCCGGGCCGACGACGCTCACAAAACCCCGCCCTAACCTTCGGCCGAGCAGGCCATTGACCAGCGTCCCCACCAGCGGAAACGCGATGGCAAGCCAGATGGATTGGATAACCATTGCTTCTTACCCTACCCCTTCAATGATGCCACGTCGTCTACGTCCGTTGTGTCCTTCAACCGGTTCAATTCGATCAGAATAGCCAGCCCTATGGCCACCTCAACAGCGGCGACGGCCATCACCATAAACACGAAGATCTGACCGGTGAGCGAATTGAGGTAACGCGACAGGGCAATGAAGGTAAGATTAACAGCGTTCATCATCATCTCTACACACATGAGCATGATGAGCACGTTACGCCGGATTAGGACTCCCGCCGCGCCAATGACGAACAGAATCGCGCTCAATAACAGGAACCAGGAAGTTGGGACAACACTCACGTTACTTCACCTCTCCCCGTATCACGTCTCAGGTTTGACGTTTCCCCGAAGGGGACCTATGGGTTACGTTTTTACGCTTCACGTAGTTTGCCCTGTCATTTTTCTTGACCTGCTGGCCCAAGTGTCCCTCGCCAGCGTTGGCCGAGCACCACGGCTCCCACTATGCCCACCAATAGCAACACTGAAGCCAGTTCAAAGGGCAGCAGATAATCGGTGAAGAGCACCATACCTAAAGCCTGGGTCTGACCGACCTCAGCGATTTGCTCCGGGGTGGCTGTGCCACTCGCGCCGCCAATGACCCCCTCAAAAACCACGGTACCGAGCAGAGTCAGCAAGACCACGGCAGCGACCACCACAAACACTGTGCGCCGATTGAACCAGCTTTCCAGTCGCACCTCGCCGCCAGCCCCCAGCAGCATCACCACGAACAGAAAGAGCACCACAATGGCACCAGCATAAACTGCCACCTGCACTACTGCGATGAACTGCGCGTTGAGCATCAAATAGAATACTGCCAACACTGCGAAGTTCACCAGCAATGACAAGGCACTATGTACAGCATTGCGGTTGAAAATCACGCCCAGCCCCGCCACCACCGCCACCGCGGATAGCACAAGAAAGAGTCCAAATTGCAGTTGTTGAGCCATACGATCAATCCTACAATACTATAAATGTCCCCATTTCGGCTCGACCCACACCTGGTCGTCGCGGATGACAATGTGAGCCGGCTCGTGGGGCTCCAGCAACTCCTCCTGCGTGATAATCGCGTCCCACCGATCATAAGTCCCCAGAGCGAAGTCGTGCTCCAGCACGATGGCCTCGGTGGGGCAGGCTTCTGCGCAGTAGCCACAGAAGATGCAGCGCAGCAGGTTAATCTCATAAACTGCGGCGTACCGTTCGCCTGGCGAACGGCGATTGTCGTCGGTGTTCTCGCCCGGGATCACCAGGATGCAATCCGTAGGACAGGCAGCCGCGCACAATGAACAGCCGATACAACGTTCCAGGCCATTGTCATATCGTTTGAGCACGTGGCGTCCCCGGAAACGGGGATAGACAGCTACGGGTTCGTTGGGATACTGATTGGTCACCGGTGGCTTAAACAGATGCTTTAAGGTGATCCACATAGCCCGTAGAATTTCTATTGAACCGCTCCATATCCCTTTCAACATGATGTCACTCCAACCCACAAACTGACCAGCTAACCACCCCGGTTATCCCACCAGCGTCACTACTACCGCTGTCGCCGCCAGGTTCAAAAGCGAAAGCGGCAGCAAAAACTTCCAACAAAACTGCATCAACTTGTCGTAACGGACGCGAGGCAAACTGACTCGGATCCAAATGATCAAGAAAATCATAAACGCCACTTTGAGCAGGAAGTACACCGGTCCCAGGATAGGAATCTGATTCACAAAAGGCCCATACCAACCGCCCAGGAAAAAGACGGTGGCGAGGGCGCTGAGGGTGATCATGGTGATGTACTCCCCCATGAAGAAGAGGGCAAACTTGATGCCGCCATATTCGGTGGAAAAACCCGCGACCAGTTCGTTCTCCGTCTCCGGCAGGTCAAAGGGAGAGCGATTGGCTTCAGCCAGCCCGCTGATAAAGTAGATGATGAAGCCGACCGGCTGCAGCACAATGAACCACACGCTTCTTTGAGCTTGGACGATGTCCACCAGTTTGAGCGATCCGGCGATTAGGAGCAGACTCACCAGTGCGACGCCCATGGGCAACTCATAGCTGAGCATCTGGGAACTGGTCCGCAGCGCGCCCAGCAGCGAGTATTTGTTATTGCTGCTCCACCCGGCCAGCACAATGCCATAAGTGCCCAGGCTGGCAATCGCCAGAATGTAGAGCAAGCCAACGTTGACGTCGGCCACATAGGGAGTAATGGTCTGGCCGAAGAGGGTAAACGAACTTCCGCTGACCGGGATGACGGCCCAAATGATCAGCGCGGGGACAACTGTCAAAGCCGGCGCCAGCAGGTAGACTACCCGATCCACGTGAGCAGGGATAATCTCCTCCTTGAAGACCATCTTCAGCGCATCGGAGATAGGTTGCAGGAGGCCGAAAGGTCCTGCCCGGTTAGGACCGTAGCGTACCTGGAAGCGGGCCACCAACTTGCGCTCGACGTAGCTGAGGTAAGCAAAGCCGGTCAGCAGCACCACGATCATTACCAGGGTTTTGATGGTAGGAACGAGAATTAGCGAAATCCAGTCCATAGGTTCTTATCCCAACTCTACGTGCCAAGTTTTGTAATTTTCACCCGGCCAAAGGTTCGTCCGTCGCCCAGTAATGACTCGGCGGGTTGGCTCTTGAGGTTTCTTGGGATGGCTATCACTCCCTGGGGAACAACTCCATCCACTTGAACTGGCAGCGCCACTTGACGTCCATCCGCCGCCACCTGCAGCCGGTCGCCGTTCGACACCCCCAGGGACTGCGCATCGGCGAGAGAGAGAGCAACGTGGGGCTGCACCAGACGAGTGCCCAATATCTCGGCCTGGCCGAGCAGGGTAGCGCCGTCGTAAAGCACCCGCGGCGTCACCAGTGTGAATCCATCGTCTTCGGCAGGTGGATCAGGTGGGTCAACCCAGATCAACGGCAGCGTTATCGACTCATCCTCGGCCTGAGTGGGCCATTGGATACCCTCCCGAACCTCACCCTGCAGGACCTGCGCGGCCTGGAAGCTCATGCCAGCGTAGATATAATGCGACATACGTCGAGAGAGAGGCACCGGCTGCGACAGGCGCTCGTAGCTCATACCAGCGTAGAGAGGTATGGTCTGGGCCATCTCAGCCAGCACGCCGCCAACGGTGGCGTAAGCCCATTCGGCGCCCATCAACACAGCCAGTTGGCGAATGATCGTCCAATCAGGCCGAGCCAGGCCAGAAACAGGTAGACCGGGATCGAAGCGCTGGACCCACCGCTCCAGGTTGGTGAAGGTGCCATCTCGTTCAGCGATGGCCGCTGCGGGCAGTACCACGTCGGCTTGTTGCGCCGTCTCGGTAAGGAAGAGCTCCTGTACCACCAAGAACTTGAGCCCCTCAAGGCGAGAAGCCCCCAGCAACGGATCGGCGGCAGCAATCAGCAGTGCTCGCACGCCTCCATCCAGCATCTCTTTCGCGCTGAGCCCTGGCCTTTCAACTGGAACATAGCCGGGCAGCCGGTCCGGCACTATGCCCAGGTCGATAGCACCCCGGCTATTGGCGTGGGGCAACACAGCAATGACACCATTGTTAGGTCGACCCACGAAGCCGGTCACCGTAGCCAGGTTGGCCACGGCGCGACGCAGGGCCGGGTCGTTACCCGCTTCGGGACCGTAGAGGATAATGCCATTCTTCGCTTCACCAAAAGCACGGGCAGCCGCACGGATTTCATCGGCGGGGATGCCAGTGATCTCTGCTACCCATTCCGGCGTCCAATCGGAGACTTTCAGCCGCAGTTCCTCCAGGCCGCTCACCCGATCCGGGACAATCTCGTTGCCGGTCAGCCCCCTCCCCTGCGAGGATTTCCCGTTCAAAATCACGTGGAGCATGCCCAACAGCAAATGAGCCGCCTTGCCGTAGCGATAGCGGAGAACGTGGGTGGACCGTTTGTCGAGCTTGGTGGGCCGGCCGCCAGCATTGATGAGAGTTGCACCGTAGCGAGCAGCGCCCGCCACACGCAGATAGAGAATGGGTGATTCCTCATCCAGGTCGCTCCCCACGACGAGGATGGCCGTGTCGCGCCCTACCCGGCCGAGGTCGGTGCCAGTCCCCACGCCAACCGTGTAGACTGTGTCATCCTCTATAGTGGCACTCAG
>JAHELX010000536.1 GCA_024643945.1 Anaerolineales bacterium | reverse complement strand
TGTTCCCACCACCGACCAACCCCAGGTCCAGCGCCTCCTCGTCGCTCGTGACGGTACATTTTTCCGCGTCTACGACTGGCGGCTTTATCGTTCGGATGACGCCGGCCAGGCCTGGCATCTGCTGGGACAGGGCCTGCCCGGCAGAGCGGTCGGTGCTCTGGCCATCTCACCCAATTACGAAAAAGATTACACCCTGCTGGCCGGGCTGGGGGCCATGGGACGTGCCGGCGGGCTTTACCGCTCTACCGATGGCGGCGACACCTGGCATCCCACCACCCGCGGCCTGACCGACATAGGCATCTCGGAAATTCTCTTCTCGCCCACCTTTGACCGTGACCAAACCATTTTCTTGACCACGCTGGACCAGGGACTCTTCCGCTCCACCGATGACGGCGACACCTGGGTTCCTCTGGCCGGCCGCTATGCCACCGACTTGTTTGATCGGGAAGTCTCCCATCTGGCCATCTCCCCCACCTTTGCCGACGATGGTTTGATCATCATCACTTATCGCAACCTGCTTCTCTCCACCGACGGCGGCGACACCTGGGTGAATACCGGTGTCCCTGGAGGGTTGGTGGCCTTCTCGCCCAACTTCGCCCGCGACCGCCTGGTTCTGAGCGAGGGGCGTTGGCGCAGCACCGACGGCGGGCACACCTGGCAGCCTGCCGCCGTTGGGCTTGAGCCGGCCCGGTACGGGGCGCAGCGCATCCTCTTTTCTCCCAATTTCGCGGCCGACCAAACCGTCTATATTCTGCTGAGGCAAGATCACGATGCCCCTCTTGTACTGCAGCGCTCGGTAGATGCCGGGCGCTCTTGGGAGTCACTCCTGGGAGGACTGCCACCCAATTTTGAGATCGCCGCAGCTGCTATACTTCCCACCGGGGAATTGGACCTGACTGCCCTCGATGGGCGCCAGGTAACCACTCCGGCCAATGCCCTGGAATGGGGCAAGCGACCGGGGGCGGTAGATGTAACCCAGATTGACCTGGAAGACCTGGCGATTGCCCCGGACGGAACCATCTTTGTGGCCAACAGCGCCGCCGGTGTGTTCAAATCTACGGATGCGGGACGCAGTTGGAGGGAGACCAACTTCCCTGCACGCGCTACTATTTCGCATCAGGCTCATCTGGCTATGACCGATGGCGGCACCCTTTTCGCGGGCGTAGGGACAGTCATCGAGCGCAGCACCGACGGCGGGCAGACCTGGACTCACCTGCCTGGGCTCCCTTTAGGCTTTCATATCGCGTCACTGGCGGTTTCCCCTGATTTCGCCAAAGACGGAGTGGTTGTAGCCGGTGGGGATTACACCGGCAACCAAATCATCCGCTCCCCGGACGGCGGGAAGACCTGGGAAATTGTGTTTGACGCAGGCGTCGTTGAGGGGGCCTCGGATATAAGCGCGATGGCTTTCTCCCCCAACTTTGTCGCCGATGGGAAACTTTACGCCTGGCTTCAATACGGCGGGCTGTTGCACTCCACCGACGGCGGTCGTAGTTGGTCGTTGGTCGCCAGCGACCGGGCGGGCGAGTATTATGGGCAATCGCTGGTCGTTTCCCCGGCTGGCAACTGGCTTTACCTGGGTGCCCTCAATGGGCACGTGCTCGTTTCAGAAGATGATGGGGGAGGCTGGGTTGATTTGAGACAGAACATCCCCGATGATCGCACCTGGAGCACCACCCTGGCCTTCAGCGTCGATGGTGCCCTCTTCTTGGGGACTGACATAGGAGCTTATCGCTCTCGGGATGGGGGCCAGACTTGGGATCGGATCAGCGCCGGCCTGCCTATACGACCCGATGAAGGGACCCCCCAGGCAGTGCGTGCCCTACGCTTCAGCGACAATCGGCTCTACGCGGCGCTGGCCCAAGGCGGGCTTTTCGTCTCGGATGACCTGGGGGAATCGTGGCGCAATACCATCAGCGGTCAACCCGCCTCCCCTATCCAGACACCCCCTCCTCTCCCTACGCCGAGCACGCAACCTCCCACAAGGACCGCTTCTCAGACACCAACCCCGCAGCCACCCATCACCCCGCCAGACTGTCCGGCATCTCCTGATTACTTCGCCCCCCTGTGGGCCGGGCGTGTCGCTCAACTCGGTTGCCCGGTCGCATCCTATAGCCTGCTGATGGTCGAACAAAGCTTCGAAGAGGGCTGGATGTTCTGGCGCAGCGACACCGCCGATATTTATGTCTTGCCTTCAGGGCAACCTTATGCCCGCTTTGACGACACCTGGGACGAGGGCAAGCCTATCTATTCCTGCCCCGACCTGTCCCCTTCGCAAACACCACCCACTCCTCATCGCGGCTTTGGGGTGATTTGGTGCCGGGACCCCCAGGTCCGCCAGAACCTGGGCAATGCCACCAGCCAGGAACGTCTCTTCGATGCCACCCTTCAAGAATTTGATTCCGGTTTGATTTTCAAGACAGACCAGGGGGCGACGTATGTTCTGGAGAGCCGGTCGAATGGCTGGGAGCAAGTAAAGCAGTAAGCGACGCCTCATCGGATGAAGGCATAGTGACGGGTTGGCAACCCATCTTACAGCGGCTTGAAACAGCCCGCTGCTTTGTTCATCACGAGTTTATCCCCCGTTGCCGGCTTCCCTTCCGACGATCACCGTCCCCGGCGGCGCCGGGCGGTCCGCCAGGCGCAGCATCCACAGCTTCAGCGAAGCCGGATCAACGCCCCGGGGCAGAGCTACGTGAGTAGGCGGCTTCCCATATCGCTTCCAGAAAGCTCGGCCGGCGGCGTCGATTGCCCCCTGGAAGTCGGTCACGTTGTACGCGATTACGCCCTCGAGGAGCGCCAGCTTTCCTTCCTCTTCAGGCTGCGCTGTCTCACTCTGGGCAGTTAATGCCTCAATCCGCCCTAACCGCGTCTCGATACGAGCAGCCACTTCCGTCGTCCAGTCCAGCCATTGCAGTATCTCTTGAATCTCTGCCCGTATCGCTTTAACCTGGGCGTCAATCGTCTCGGCCATTGCCTCCAAGTCTACTCCTTCGGCATCTCCTTAAGCTGCATATAAGCAGGTCGTATCCGCAGGTCAGGGTAGCCAGGGTAGATAATGCTCCAGTAAGTCTGCTCGTCCTTCTTACCCCACTGCGAATCAGGCATATAGATCAGGCTCATCACGGCAATCCAGGGTTGCCAGTTTTCTTTGGCATATCTATAGGCACGCACCAGGTAGTCGGCCTGCTCCTGGTCGCCGACGGCATGCCAGGCGTAAGGTGAATCGGGTCGGTGGTCGGTGGTCCAGCCGAATTCCAACAGCACCACCTGCTTGTTGGCGTCGTCGTTGGCAACCATCACCGTCCGCACATCCTCGACATGGCGGAAGCAGTAAATGCGCCTTAACTCTGACGGACTGGGATCGTGGTTGTTCAGCACTGGATCATTGGCCACCACATCTGGGTCGGTTTCGGGGGGAGCTTTATAGCCAGCCCCATGCGCACCCAGCAAATCAAAGTAGGGCGCAGCACCGGCGTCGTACATGCCCTGGATGAAGGCGGTGTCCGGCATGGCTATGTCGTCCCAACGGGTGGTTGGCGCCAGTCCGGCGCTAATGACGTAAGCACTGGGATCAGCCATCTTGATGGCCTGGTAGGCCACTTTGAGCAATTGGGTATACCCCGCCGGGTTAGGGGGGCGATTCCCCCACTCGCGGGCCAGGTTGGGCTCATTCCAGATCTGATATGCGTCGATGCGGCCCTGGTAACGGGTTACCAGGGCCGTCAGAAAGTTGGCGAAGTCCTGATAGTTGTCGGGGGGACCGACTTGCGGATAATTTCCGCCGGCCCACTCCGGCTGCACTCCTACACGGGCGATGATCTTCAACCCATGGGCATCAATTTGGTCCATCACCCGATCGGGATTGGTCCAGTTGAAGACACCTGGCCCGGCACCTTCAATTTCGCGCCATGCGAACTCTTGCTTCACCCAGCGAAAGCCAGCCTCCTTTACCAATCGCAAGTCCCGGTCAGCGACTTCTGTCTGCCAAAAGAGGAAGACCTGCATGCCGTAATCAGGTGAGGTCATCACGCTTGGGGCAGATTGGCTGTTGTCTGGGGGCGACTCCACGGTTGCCAGGTCGCTGCCGGGGGATGGCTCGACTGTGTGCTGCGGCGTGTCCGTTGGTGCCATGGAGACAGGCAAAGCCGTCGGGGAGACGATGGGAATTTCTGGGGTGGGGTTTCTACCGGCGCAGGCAACGGCGCCAAGGGTCATCAGCAGTGCTATTCCAGCACAGGAGGTGGAACGTAGAACGTAAAACGTGAAACGTAAAACGTGATGCGTGATGCGTGAGACGTGAAACGTGAAACGTGAAACGTAAAACGTGAAACGTGATGCGTAAAACGTAAGACGTAAAACATAAAACGTGAAGCGTGATGCGTATAATGTAGTGAAATTAAATAGACCACCGCTTTCACATTTCATACTCTACGCTTTCACGTTTTACGTTTTACGTTTCACGCATCACGTTTCACGTTTCACTTCGGTATCCCGGCCAGAGCATGATAGGCTGGCGCAGGCCCTGGGGGGCTCAGGATACTGAAAGCCGCCTGTTCGGAACCGGGACGGGTGATGGCATAGTTGAGATTCCACAAGAACATCGGGCCGACCCAGCCCCAAGCCTGGGCTTGCTGGTAGGCCTCCAC
>JAHELX010000050.1 GCA_024643945.1 Anaerolineales bacterium | reverse complement strand
TCAGGGCGTAGGGCCAGCGCGCGCCGGACGAGCCGGAACGCAAGCAACCCGTGAAAAAGCAGAGGCAGCCTGGGCGGGAGTGGCACGTTGACGACCCATACCCCATCTTCCTTCCACTCATGCCCGGCGTCGGCGGGATGATCCCAAGGGGGAATCAGCAGAGCAACAGAGTGTCCACGCGCGGCCAGCGTCTTGGCCATGGGCAGCGCGCGGACGCTCATAGTACCTTTCAGTCGCAGGCCAAAGGGCCCAATCATCACGATATTCATAGCCAGTTAGTGGTTATTAGGCTTACGCAACACGCAATACGCCTTACGTATTGCGTGTTGCGTGTTGCGTGCTACCGACTCCAACGAGTGTCTGGAATATCGCCGTTGATCGTTCTTTGACCTCGGCGTGGAGGCTGTTGCCGTGGCTGTCCATCGTGACCACAGCCGGGAAGTCTTCGACACGGATGACCCAAAAGGCTTCGGGCACGCCCAACTCATCTTTTTGATATACATCGACCACCTCTTGCACCGAGTTGGCGATGAGAGAGGCGGCGCCGCCGATAGCGTGCAGATAAGCCGCTTTGTGGTCATGGCAGGCTTTCAAAGTTTTGGGGCCCATCCCTCCCTTGCCAATGACTGCCCGTAGGCCAAAGTGCTGGATGACCTCGGCCTCGTAAGGCTCTTCGCGAATGCTGGTGGTGGGCCCGGCCGCCACAAAATGCCAGCGGCCCTGGGCATCCTGGCTGACCACCGGGCCGCAATGATAAATCACTCCCCCCGCCAACAACTCCTTAAGGCGAGCGTAGAGATCGGCGTGCTCGGCGATTTGGGGAGCCTGGATGAACTTCTCAATCATTAGTTTGTGGGCCGCATCGCGAGCGGTGACAATCACGCCTGACAGGCGAACCTGGTCCCCCACGTGCAAGGCGCTGATGGCTTCTTCGCTGATGGGAACTGTGAATCTATGTAACATGGCTTGCTCCTTTGCCTCACCCCTACTACCTACTCAAACGCAATTTCATCATCGCGATAGGTCATGGTGCGCCGCCGGTCGGCCCAACACATGGTTGAAGCGGTGACGAAGTAGCTGGCCGGCAGGCGGTGCAACGTGTCCACCTTCACCCCCAGCACTGTGGTCTTGCCACCGAAGCCCATGGGGCCGATGCCCAGTTGATTAGCTTCTTCGGTGAGACGCTGTTCCAATTCAGCCAGTTCAGGGACCGGGCTCTGGTCGCCCATAGAGCGGAAGAATTGCTCCTTGGACCGAATGTAGCTAGTGCCTCGGTCGCCGCCGACGGCAACGCCGATGATGCCCGGGGCACAGCCCAACCCTTGAGCCTGGTTGACGGCGTCCAGCACTACCCGGCGCACGCCTTCCAGATCACGACCCGCGTGCAAGGTAACATTAGGCAGTTTGTATTGGGCGCCGACATTTTCGCATCCCCCGCCCTTGAGCATCAAATCAACCTTCAGGTACGGTTCTCCCCACTCATGGAAATGAAGCGAGGGAAAATCATCGCCCAGATTGTTACCGCTATTACGCCCGGTCAGGGTGTCTACGGCGTTGGGCCGCAGATAGGATCTGGCAGTGGCTGTAGCCGTCGCCTGACGAATCTGGTCGCGCAGCTTAAGAGTGGACCAGCCGGGGGGATAGTAGATATAGAAGATGGGGGTGCCGGTATCCTGGCAAATAGGGGTTGAATTTTGCCGGGCCAGGCGGATGTTCTCCAAAATGGTATCGAGGGCACCCTGTGCTGCCGAGCCTTCCTCCTCCCGGTCGCGGGCGGCGCGCAGGGCATTTTCCACATCAGATCGCAGGTCAGTCGCCGCCAAGCGAATCAACTCCACGAATTGATTGGTCAGATCGGGCTGTTCCATAAGTTGCACCCTCCTTTAAGGTTAAGGTTAAGGTTGAGGTTAAGGTTAAGGTTGAGGCTAAGGTTAAGGTTGAATCTCGACCTCAGCCTCAGCCTTAGCCTTAGCCTCAGCCTTAGCCCTTATCAACGTAATGTCAGGTAGCGAAAGGCCTCACGATATACAGTACGGCCATATTCGTCAACCGCTTCGGCTCGCTGGCGCACCCGCTCGATGACTGCCTCTGGATCAGTTAATTGGCTGGCGTGCGCCTGGATGGCCCGGATTTTCAGGTCAATCACCTGGGTGATGTCTACCCACCGGTCTGGCTGCAATGCGCCAGCCAGGTATATTTCGCGGACTGCGTGGGGCATCAGCCCCTCACTCAACAGATCGGGGTGATACATCCGGTTGCGAGCTGCCGGGAAGATAGCTTCCAGCGCCACCTGACCTGCTGCCCGGTGATCGGGATGGTTCACGTAGGTGTTGCCAAAATAGTACGCACTTGGATCAGGACATATGATAATGTGGGGCCGGTGCCGACGAATCTCACGCACCACCCGTCGCCGCAACTGGAGTGTTGCTTGTAGTTCACCATCTGGTTCACCAAGAAAGGTGATCGTTTTCACCCCTAACAGGTCGGCTGCAACTCGTTGTTCGTCCTCGCGCTGTTTGGCCAATCGTTCTGGGGTCATCGCGGGATCGTCGCTGCCTTTGTTGCCGTTAGTGAGAATAAGATAGATAATCTCGGCTCCCTCGCGCGCCCAAAGCGCGATCGTGCCTCCGCTGAAGAAGTCGGGGTCGTCAGGATGGGCCATAATGACCATCACTCGTTTCGAATTGGTTTCTGCCAAGGAAATACCTCTTTAAGCAGGGAATGAGCTAAAAAGACGGGGGCGTCGTTACATATGACGCCACCCGCCCGATCATACAATAGTCTGCGATGGAGGAGGAATTGATACCTACTCCCAAATGAGGAGCATTGTTGACCCGCACTCTTGCTGGCGAGTCTTTTTATCGTGGGGCGCGTTCCTCCTCCAGGTCGAAGTCCCAATAACCTGGCCCGTCGCTGAAGTATTTGTAGTTCATTTCAATGTCTGCTTCATACTCCGCCGGCACGTCCTCCTCGGGGAAGATGGCCTCCGGTGGGCAAACAGGAATGCAGGCGCCGCAGTCGATGCAGGTATCGGGATCAATGTAAAAGTACTTGCCCCAATCAGGGTCATCCTTGGCCCCCGGAACGATGCAGTCTACTGGACAGACTTCAACGCAGTCACCCTGGCGAGTACAAAGAGTCGTGATAATGTGCGTCATGCGAATTTCCCTCCTGCTGTTTGAATTTTGTTTAGCTTTGAAGCTGTAATCGCTCTTTGGCGAAAACAACGTCACACGCAGACCTCAACCATCCACCAGCATTTTACTACAAAATCCGGCGTCTGACAAGGTTTTCCCATCTACATGCGATTTCCCTGTCTGACTTTATGCCCACAAGCGGGTATTCTGATATAGCGCTGACTGAGACTGCCGACTCCGTCCCAAATTTCGCGAGTAAGGGCGAGGTGACCTTGCCTCTACTAAACCCTTCCTAGAACCTGGGACAGGCTCAAGATTGCTGGGCGCGTTCATTTTTGGGGGCGACACACCCTCCCGCGGGTTGCTGCTAAAAATCGCAGCTTGTTCAGTCAAAACCTGCGGGAGGGTTCGCCCCGAAATTTGAACGCACCTAGACTGTTCTCCCCATTGTCTCTGAGCCTAATCTATGGTAAACTTATGATGCTCAATCTCATCTGCAAGGAGGCAGATTCTCTATGGCTGAGTTCATCCCCGAGCCTTTCCGCATTAAGGCGATCGAACCGATCAAAAAGACTACCCGCCAGGAACGGGAGCGTATTTTGGAAGAAGCTGGCTACAACATTTTCAATGTACGTGCCGAAGATGTATACATAGATCTGCTAACAGACTCCGGCACCGGTGCCATGAGCCAGAATCAATGGGCCGGCCTGATGCTGGGTGATGAGAGCTACGCTGGTTGCCGCAACTTTTACAACCTGAAAGAGACCATCCAACAAATCTTTGGCTTCAAATATTTCGTGCCCACCCATCAGGGACGTGGGGCTGAGAACGTACTCTTCAGCATTATGGTCAAACCCAACCAGTTAGTACCCAACAATATGCACTTCGATACGACTATGGCCAATATCCTGGCCCGGGGTGGGCGACCCACCAACCACGTCATCGCCGAAGGACTAGACCCAGCCAACCGCTTTCCGTTCAAGGGAAATATGGACGTCGCCGCTCTAGAGGCATATATTCAGAAGACAGGACCCGAAAATATCCCGCTAGGTATGATAACCATCACTAACAATTCCGGGGGTGGTCAGCCAGTATCCATGGAAAACATCCGGCAGACGGCCGAGGTGTATCATCGCTATGGCATTCCCTTTTTCATTGACGCCTGTCGCTATGCCGAAAACGCTTGCTTCATCAAATTGCGCGAGCCGGGCTACGCGAACAAGAGCACGCACGAGATTGCCCGCGAAATCTTTTCTTACGCCGACGGCTGCACGATGAGCGCCAAGAAAGATGGGCTGGTCAACATTGGCGGCTTCCTGGCTATGAACGACGAGAAGCTTTATCAGAGTGTAGCTCAGGAATTGACCCTGCGCGAGGGTTTCCCCACCTATGGCGGCCTGGCCGGGCGCGACCTGGAAGGGATGGCCCGAGGCCTGTGGGAAGGCCTGGACGAGGATTATCTGGAATACCGGCTTGCTCACACTCAATACCTGGCGGACCGGCTAGTGGAGGCGGGTATTCATATTGTCGAGCCGCCCGGCGGACACGCGGTTTACATAGATGCCAGGCGTTTTGTGCCCCACATTCCACAAAGCGAATTTCCAGCCCAGGCATTGGCAACCGCCATCTACCGGGAGGGGGGCATCCGCGCGGTGGAAATTGGCAGTGTGGCTTTTGCCCACCAAGACCCCCAAACCGGCGAGTGGGTCTATCCGGATCTGGAGTTGGTGCGCCTGGCCATTCCACGCCGGGTATACACGCAGAGCCATCTGGACTATGTAATCCGCGTGTTGAGGGAGCTGTGGCAAAAACGCGATCAGATTCGGGGTATGAAGATCGTGTATCAGACCAAGTTCCTGCGACATTTCACGGCAAGATTTGAACCCCTTTGAGGAACTGGCTATTGGATTGATTCCCAGGCGGTGACGGCGTGGAACCAATTGAGGACCGACAAGAATTGGAAATCAGTGATATAGCCCCCTCAGAACCAGGGAGCTACGTGCTGATCTTGCATCTGGCTCAATCTACCAAGATCACCATTGGCAAGTTGGGGACCTTTGAGTTTGCGGCCGGCTGGTACGCCTACGCCGGCAGCGCGCTGGGCTCAGGCGGCCTGGCTGCCCGGCTGAGTCATCATCACCGACGCGACAAGACTTTTCACTGGCACATTGACTATCTGTTGGCTCACGCAGAGTTAGTCGAAATGTGGTGGGCGGTGAACAACAAGCGCAAAGAATGCGTGTGGGCATCGGCGCTGCGATCCATTCCTGGCGCGCGCGTGCCGGTAGTCAACTTCGGCGCATCTGACTGTCATTGCCTGGCACATCTGATCTATTTCCACCAACGACCGACCTTTGCCCATTTTGCGCGTGCTCTGTCAGACCTGGAGTTCTAATAAGAGGGGGATTATGCTCGATCAACTGCTGGACTGGCTGAACGGATCGGATGACGGCAAGTGCGAAGCCGCCGCCGTGGCATTGGGGGAGATGGGAGAAACTGCTCTGCCTCACGTGACGCTCGTGCTGGCAAATGGCAGCGCCGACACTCGTTTCTGGGCCGTGCGCGCATTGTGGGCAATGGGTACACCCGCCGCTGTCGAGGCGCTGATGGGCGCCCTGAACGATCCGGATGAGATGGTACGTTCCGGCGCGGCACTGGCCCTGGGAGAACTGAAGGCAGAGGTCGCCATTGAAAAGCTAGCCTGGCTATTGCGAGAGGAAGTGGGCAGTACAGGGAATCATGCCACCGACGCGCTGAGCAAAATCGGAACGCCTGGTGCTGGCGTCCTCATCGACGCCTTGGGCGCTGCCCGCCCCTGGGTGCGCATCCGGGCCGCCCGCGCTCTGGTTCCCGTCAAAAGCCCCGACGCCATTCCTGCTCTCTTCCAGGCGCTAGATGACGATAGTTATGTAGTGCGCCACTACGCAGAGGAAGCGCTGACCCGCATGGGAATTGGGCAAATGGTGTATTTCCCCTGTGCGTGAGTAAAGTCATTATTGGACAAGTACAAAGCAAGAACCACCGCCACAACCTGCAATTCAGACGCAGAATGGCCATTCAATGCAACCTGCCCCGTGGGGGGCTTCGCTCCGGGAGGGTAGGCTGAGTCGTTACGATTTGCGAGAGCCCGCCTGGGAGTGTATACTTGCTGAGTCCAATCTTGGCAGTGGGCAACGGACGGGGCCAAATCTGCGTGTCCACTCGAAATCACGTGATATCGCCAGGAGGAGTTGTTGGATGGAATACAAACTCATGGAACCATATCACGCGGATCAGGTGGCCGAGATCCACATTGAAGGCCAGCCCGGCACCTTGCTCACCAAATTGGGCAAGCCATTCCTGACCACCCTGTATGCGGAGATTTGTCGCTCCGAGCAGGGATTCGGCGTAGTCGTGCTGGATGGGGAGGTAGTCACTGGCGTGGGAATCTTGACTACGAGTACCAGCCGGTTGTTCCGCGACCTAAAACGCCGCTGTGCTGTACCATTGTTGCTCTCCGTCGTTCCTCGCTTGCTAACCCACCCTCGCCTCCTTCTCGATGTGTATCAATCCTGGCGCTACCCAGCCAAGATGGGAGCCAGCCCAAAACGGACGATGTCTGACAACGGCGCCACCGAGGGGGAACAGAATGACAGGGCCAGAGACCCGAATCGGTCAGATGCTGAATTTCTCTTTCTGGGCGTGCGCAAGGCGTATCGAGGGCAGAAATTGGCCTCGCGTATCTTCGATGCCTCGGTGGTCTTCTGTCGTGAGAGGGAGATTGACTACCTGGTGGCTATGGTCGAGCACACCAACTGGCGGCTGCACCAGGTGGCCAGCCACCACGTAGCGCGCTATGGTTGGCGGTGCATCCGTCAGATCGAACTCAATGGGCGGCTGATGGACCTGATTGAAATGGACCTGACCCACGAGTTGCCACCCGAGGAGTGGGGCCCTGGCACGCTAGATCCGGATGTGCTGCCTGACGATAGGAAGTAGACGGCAGACAGGGAATGGTCGATAGAGGCATCGAAAGAGCAAGGGAGCACCGGATCAGATCATCTGGTCCCAATTTCCCGTCTATGCTCTACCCTCTACTCGTTGCTCTGTTGGTTGTTGCTTCCATCGGATGGCGAGCAGCCAATCTGGATGCCTTCAGCATTTCCAACGATGAGGGCGCTTACCTGATGTGGGCCTGGTTGGTGCACAGCGGGCATCCCCTGTACAGCGAGACCGTGTCCGTATCGTCGCCGCTTTTCATTGCAGCGCTGGATGGGGCCTTTGACTTAGCGGGGGTCAGCCTGGTGACCGGACGAATTCTGGTCCTGGGCTTTCTGGGGGTGACTCTGCTGAGTCTGGCATGGATAGGGGAATTACTGCAGCGGCGTCTGGCTGGTCTAGTAGCAGCTTTGACTTTTAGCCTGGCTCCCTTGTCTTTTGCCCTATCGCGGATGGCAATGGGTGAAATCCCGGCGGTGGCCCTGGCGACCCTTTCGCTGGCTCTGGCATTGGCGTACTGGAGGCGTGGTGGATGGGTCTGGCTAGCTTTGTCCGGATTGAGCCTGAGTCTAAGCCTGTTGGTCAAGCCTCTTAACCCTCTGTTGGTCTTACCACTTCTGTGGCTTATTATAGACCGGAACCGGCGCAGCCTGGCCAACCGACCGAGAGGGTTGACGGCTTTGGCCACATGGGGGCTGGCTGGCTTGTTGCCAGTCTTCGCCTGTCTGCTGGTTTATGATCCCGCAGCGTTGTATGATCAGGCGATTGCCTTTCGGTTCGAATTGCGGGGGATCTTTCCCTGGCATTTAGCCGACAATGTCGCGCGATTGAGCGACTTTGCCCGGCAACACTGGGGTATTGTCGGGCTGGCTGTGGCTGGGATCATTTTGCTGACACTCCGGGCACGTTGGGAAACACTGATCCCTGTCGGGTTGTGGCTAGGCGGTGGCTTACTCACAGTGTTGATCCATTCGCCCCTCTTTCCACACCACACCGTCATATTATTGCCGCCCCTGGCTTTGCTGGCAGGTCTGGCGGTTACCGAGACGCTGACTATGCTACAGGAGCGGCGCTGGGTCTGGAGCACTCCAGGTTTGGTGGGTGGAATAGCTTTTTTGTTGGCCATCCCCGCCGCGGTACAGGTGAATCAGACAGTGCTGGCCGCCAGTTTTGGACGCGAGGCCGAAGCGATTATGTTTCTAAAGCAGGTTACGCGCCCTACCGATAACGTGATCAGTGATAACCTGCTGGTGCCTTTTATGGCCGGGCGGCAAAGCCCGCCTCCGTTAGGTGATCTGGCCCAGGTCGCTATTGACACCGGGCGACAGACCAGCCAGCGACTGATCGCCATTTCCAAAGGTTACCCGGTGGAAGCGGTGGCAAACTGGGCCTTGCGTTTGCCCTACCTGGATGACTATATGGATTGGGTTGAAAACAACTATCTGGTACGGCGCGTATGGGACGACCATCACGTCATCTACTTTGGACGGCGGGTGCCGGCAGGCCAGATCCCTAACCGGGTTGATGCCCAGGTAGGTGACTCGATAGAGTTGCTTGGTTACGACATAGGGAACTGGCAACAAGCAGCAAGCGGCAAGCAGTATTATGTAGAAGGTAAGCCACAGGCATTAGAGGTAACTCTCTACTGGCGGGCGAACAAGCCGGTGAGCGAAGATTATACAGTGTTCGTGCAGTTGCTGGACTCGAAAGGACACCTGGTCACCCAGCACGATGGTCAGCCGTTATATGGATATCTACCGACGGACGATTGGCCGCCGGGCGATGTGATCCCTGACTGGCATCGGCTACCGTTGCCCTCAGACCTGCCGCCTGGTTTCTACCAACTTGTCGCCGGGATGTATTTCCTGGAAACGATGGAACGGCTGCCGGTTCACACGGCGTATTCGCAGAGCCCCGGCGACAGCGTGGCACTGACTTCATTAGATATTGGAGAATCGGGATTCAAGATTGAAAAGTAGGTCAAGACAAGTGCCAATCTTCTCTGATTGGCTTATCTGCTGATTTTGTGGATTCCTAAATTGACGACTGATATACCGCTCAAGGAAGAGATAACCAAATATCCAAAGGGTGATGTCCCAGCCCCAGCTACACAAGCCCTCGAACACGCACAACATGGTACCGATGTGCATCGTCGCTGGCTAATCTGGGCCATTCCCCTAGGTATTTTCCTGCTGGCGCTGACACCACGTCTACTGGGGCTGGATGTGTTCCTCACCGCCGATGAGGACGACCAGCTCCGTTTTGCGTCTGGCTTTCTCACGGCTGTGCTGGCCAGGGATTGGGCGAAAGCGGTCCTGCTCGGCTATCCCGGTGTGCCGACGATGGCTCTTGGCGGACTGGGATTAGGACTGCGCTATTTGCTGCATTGTTGGGGATGGGCCCCGCTACCCGATGCCGGACCGGATCTGGCCTCGACGTTGCAGCACGTGACCGACTATCCACTGGCTTACATCCAGGCTGCCCGTTTGCCAATGGTAGTAGTGGCGTCTTTGGCAGTACTGGGGATGTATCTGCTGATGCGTCGCCTGCTGGGCTGGCGGATCGCTTTGGTTGCCGCGCTTTTCATTGCCTTTGATCCCTTCTTTTTGGCAAATTCGCGCATCCTGCACGTGGATGCCCCACTGGCCTATTTCATGTTTCTGTCCTTCCTGGCTTTCTTCTTGTATTTGCAGGAAGGGCGCTGGCGGTGGCTGGTACTCTCAGGGCTGACCGGCGCGCTGGCAACGCTCAGCAAAACGCCAGGAGCTATCCTTGGCCCCATCCTGGTGGCGACTGGCTTCATCTACGCCTTGCACCCCAATAATGATGTGCCATTGCCAGGCGCGGAATGGCCACGGGGCGATGGCGTTCAATCGACGAATCGACGTTGGGTAGTGGCCGCAGGGTGGCGGCGCTTTGTCGTGGCGATTGGAATATGGAGTGTGGTGGCAGTCGCCGCCTTCTATGCTCTATGGCCTTCTATGTGGGTTGATCCTGGCCATGCACTGTATTGGATTATCCAGAACGTCCGTAACGCGATGAACACAACACATCCCTCCAGCGGTGTGTTCTGGGGGCTTACCAGGTCTGATCAGAATCCCCTGTATTATCTCATTAGCCTCCCCTTCCACCTTACCCCCCTGACGATGATCGGTATGTTGGCTGGCATCGTAGCGACCTGGCGTTTACGTCGCTATCGCGGGCTGTTACTGGCTCTATGGGCTTACGTAATTCTCTTTATAATACCGGTGTCTATTGTTGGACGACGGGGTGACCGTTATATTCTGCCTGTTTTCCTGGCCCTGGATTTATTGGCAGCCATCGCCCTGTGCTGGGTTACCAGCCTACTGGCGTCTGCCGACTGGACACGAATGCAAGGACGATGGGAACGGGCTTTGGGGGCAGCTATAGGGATTCAGATCTTATTTGTGTCGCTCTTTCATCCTTACTACTTTAACTTTCTCAATCCGCTGCTCGGTGGCCCGCTTACTGCTCCTTATTTGATTAACATTGGCTGGGGAGAAGGACTGGACCAGGCAGCAGCCTACCTTAATCAGATGCCGGATGCCTCTCAGAAAACAGTCACCGCATGGTACAGCTACCAGTTTGCCCCGTTCTTCAAAGGCCGCAGCGTTGATCTCGCCAGCAACGAACCAGCTTTGACCGCCGAGTACGCGGTGTTGTACATCAATCAAGTCCAGCGAGGGCTTCCCAGCCAGGAATTGCTAGCCTATTTTCAGGATCGGCAGCCTATGCACACGGTTCGATTGGAAGGCTTAGATTATGCCTGGATTTATCCAGGACCGATCATCAGCAGGAAGTCACCAGAGCGGATCACACACCTGGCTGGGGCTGTGCTGGGGGGGGCTGTTCGCCTGATGGGATATGACGTATCCGAAGAGGTGATGCACGCCGATGATAACCTATACATCACCCTTTACTGGGAGTCGCTGTATCACGTCCGGGAGGATTATAACGTATACGTCCGGCTGGTGGACAAGATGGGTAATGTGTGGGGTCGCGTAGACCGTCTGCCACTAGGTGGCCTGTGGCGTACCAACCACTGGGAACCTGGTATGTATATCAGAGACGAATATCGGTTGAACCTCCGACCTGGTACACCTCCGGGTGACTATTACCTGGAAGTGGCAATGTATTCTTTTGATACTGGCGAGACCTTTGGCGTAGCGCGAAATGTGGGCCGGGTGACGGTGACTCCCCCCCGTCGCATGCCAGGGCGCAGAGAGATAAACATGCAGTATACCCTGCGGACGTCGCTGGCGCCAGGACTGGAGCTAATGGGCTACGACCTGGGTACAGAGAAAGTTGGGCCTGGTGAGCGACTATCGGTGACCTTCTATTGGCGAGCCACCCGCCGTATCGATGTAGACTATAAGGTTAACATTGACGCCAAGAGTGTAGCCGGTAACGAAGGAGGGGGCTGGCTGCATTCCCTGGCTTCCGAGAACTACCCCACCAGCCAGTGGCGGCAGGGAGAGGTGATCGTCGACGTGCACCAGTTGCAAATGCCCCCCACCGCTCGCTCCGGATTCTATCTGTTGAATATGCGTTTGGTTGAGGCGTCGACTAAGCGCTATGCCTCGGACCGGATCATTCTGGGCAAACTGGAATTCGTCGAGCGGCCTCGCCATTTTGAGACGCCTCAAGTACAATATCCCGTCGGAATCGACCTGGGCGGGCTGGTAAGACTCATTGGCTATGACCTGCCGCAGGAGCAAATAACGGCCGGCAAAGCCTTCCCTCTGACCATCTACTGGCGAGCATTGAATGAGATGGACACGTCCTACACCGTCTTTGTACACGTCGTCGGTCCCGACGGCGTTATCAGAGGTCAATGGGACAGCGTACCGGGAGGCGATAACTTACCTACCACTGGCTGGGTGAAAGACGAGGTCATCAGCGACGAGTACCTGGTGCCAATGGACGAGGATGCACCACCCTGGCAATACACGATTTTAGTGGGAATGTACGATCCGATGACCGGAGAACGGTTACAAATTACTTCAGGTGCGGGGAAGACGACTGACTCCATCTTACTAGACTCCATCCAAGTCGAACCAACGAATTAAACAATGAGACGTCAACGTCGCCTTGACACGGGATTGCCTATTGTCATACTCTTAGTACTAATCTTTGCCCTCACCTTCGGCCTTTTGTCGTTGCGGCGCTTGTTGTCGTTCAGCATAGCCGGCTATGATCTGACCAATATGAGTCAGGCGATGTGGAACACTGCTCACGGAAGGCCCTTTGTTTTTACCTTCGCCTATCCCATCACCCACCGCTTGGGTGTGCATATTGAGCCTATCTTCCTCTTGATTGCCCCACTTTATCGAATTTTTCCACGACCTGAAACATTGTTGGTGCTTCAGGCCGTGATTATTGCATCAGGAGCTCTACCCGCTTATTGGCTGGCACAAGCTCGTCTTCGAAGTACTATGGCTGGTATTGTATTTGCACTGGCCTACTTGTTTTTCCCCGCGCTTCAATCAGGCGTCTTATATGAGTTCCATCCAAGCACGTTAACTGCTGCCTTTTGGCTGTTTGCCTTATACTTTTTGGACCAGGGCCGCACGAGGCCCTTGGTTGTCGCTTCGCTGTTAGCCTTGAGCACCAAAGAAGAAATGGCGTTGATACTAGCACTATTTGGCGGCTACGCCATACTTAGAAGACGTCGCTGGAGAATCGGACTTATCTTTGTCGGGCTGGGCCTAGTCTGGTTTTATGTGGGTGTCTTTTGGATACAGCCGATCTTCAGTCCAAGTGGTGAAAATGTTCAGTTTTCTCGCTACGCCTGGCTGGGAAGCACTCCCCTCGAGATGGTCACCTCGATTCTCAAGAGTCCCGACAAAATCTGGCTTCAGATTTGGCATCGAGCCCGGTTGGGAGATTACCTTTTGCGGTTGCTAGCCCCGGTTGCTTTTATGAGTCTATTTGATCCGCTCACAATGATGCTGGCTGCCCCATCGTTTGCTGCGAACCTTTTAAGTAAGCTACTTTCTCAAACACGTGTTGAGGAATTCCATTATACGGCTCCTATTGTACCCTTCATAATTGCTTCCGCTGTGTATGGGGTGGAACGATTGAGGGCCTGGTTGTTAGCCAGGCTAAGTCGCTGGCATTTCTCTGCAAAGGTATCAACCTTTAGGTATCTGACTTTAGGCATTTCATTTGTTGTTTTAGGTTTTTCTTGTACATATCAGTACTATCGTGGATTTTCCCCTTTGTCTCGAGCCTTCTCGGTACCTCAGGTTACCGCTCATCACCAACAGGGACGCTCTCTCATGCAGTTAGTGCCAGCAAATGCCTCGCTATTGGTTCAGCCCAATATTGCCCCTTTCTTTAGTGCGCGCTCCGAAATCTATGGCTTACCGACACACATAAGCCTGGCAGACTATTTGTTTCTTGATGTGTCCTCGTTGAAGGAATTGCCGAATCTACACGAGTATATACGGACTCTAGTGGGGCCTGAGTCCCCCTTTGGCCTGATCACTGCCAACGATGGGTATCTGGTTATGACTCGTCACGAGGCCCCTGGCCAGCCCGTGCCAGATGCTTTCTATGATTTTGCTCGGGCTGATGTTTCAGATATCCAGTATCCGACTCAGGTGAAATTTGGTGAGGATCTAGAATTCTTGGGCTATAACCTGATCACCCACCGAGAAAATGAAGCAGACCTGGATCTATTCTTCCGGCCAGTTCGACAGATTGGATCAAATTATCTCATTGCACTTTACTTACTTGACGACCAGGGCCAGTTTCTGGGCGCAACGACCCAGGAGCCGATAACGACGGTTTGGTATCCAACCAGCCGTTGGAAGCTGGGCGAGATAGTACGCGTCCAGGTGAAGGCTGTTCCCTGGAATACAAGCTCTTTCACTAGCTATCAACTGGCAGTTGGAGTGCTAAACCATCCCGACCTTTGGGATACGAGCGTCCGTTTGCAACCTGCCATCGTTGATTCCGCCTGGCAGGGCTGGCTGCCTGCCGATGGTACGCTACTAGGCATTGCCCAGGTTACAAAAGTGTGGGGCATCGCCGAAGGGGGCCCTCACTGGAGACAATTTGAGGTGCCGCCTCCGGCACAATCCGTCGAAGCCTACTTCATGGATGGTATCGCCCTGATGGGAGCGCAACTACCCCGCTCTCCCTTGAATCCGGGTGATCAACTTAGCGTGACCCTTTACTGGCAGACGACACGAACTGTTAAAGCATCGTACGTGGCTTTCCTCCACTTGCTTGACTCAACCGGCCAGTTGCGTGCTCAGTCTGACCATATACCTAACGGTGCGTTGCCTACTTATGCCTGGACTTCTGGCGAAGTAGTGCCCGACCATCACCTAATCAGCCTGGACGAATCGATATCTGCGGGTGAGTACACTCTGATCGCAGGTATGTACGACAGACTTACGGTGGAGCGATTGCCTCTGCTCAAGTTTTCGGGTTCAGCCCAAAATAATGCCGTGGTGATCGGTAAGATTTCAGTCAGGTAAACATAGGATGGCCCTGTTAAACGTGGGTACCCAGTGCCATGAGGCAGATTAAACCCCAGCTACTTCTGTTATTCCCCATACTCATTTCAGTCATCTCGATGTTCTATCAATTTAGGGAAATGCCGCCGCCATATCCTTGGGCCGATGAGGCAGGTGTCGGTTACGAGGCAAAATTGACATTAGCCTCTGGCCCTCGCATGATTGACCCATCACCAATTGGTGCCGTGCATGACCCTCATTATGTAGTGACGGTAGTTACTGTGTTTCTGGCGGCCGCGGTCTTTAAATTTCTGGGGCCATCTCTGACAACTCTACGCGTGATCAGTGGAGTTATGGGAATCATTAGCGTCGGAGCAGTGTATTTTCTCGCCACCGAAGTGTTTTGGGAGGAAATGGGTGACCGTGCTCGTTATATAGGCCTGGCCTCAAGTGGATTAATGGCAGTTTCAGTGTGGCTTATGGGGGTGAGTCGCATCGGATGGGCACCACCGGCTGCATTAATGCTAGGTACTATTTTCTTGTATTTTTTTTGGAAAGCTGTCAATACCCAAAATCCCAGGGACTATGCGTTAGCCGGTTTACTCTTGGCACTGGCCCAATATGGCCACATCACTGCTCGATTTTTGCCGTTTGCGCTGGGGGCGTTCCTCGCCCTGAATTTATTGTGGAACTTAATCAGGCATCAAGTGCAAGACAGTTTGATCTGCCGGCATTGGCGGGGTTGGCTGATCGTGGGAAGCGTCGCCCTGGTAGGCATTCTTCCAATCATTCAGTACTATGCTCGCTTTCCTGAAGATCTTTCACGTAGAGCAAGGCTCGTGTCACCGGCCTTGTCCTCAACGTTGAATTTAAGAGAGCAAGCAGGGACAACTTTTCATAGTTTGATTGGCAAGATGCAGATTCTTGGATTTGATCCAACCCTGCTCTTTTCGCAGAATGTGGACACACTTCTGTCGCCCATCGTGGTCATCCTGTTCTTGGGGGGGATGGGTTTGTTACTTTTCAGACTGCCCCGCGAGCACGCTCAGTTTCTGCTGGTGGGGTGGATCATCATGTCGGCACCGGCCTGGCTCACCTCAAGCGCAGATGTGCCTTTTCTGAAGCTCTACGATTATGCCCGGCGTGGGATCCTGGCTGCACCATTTACCTTTGTTGTCGCAGGGATGTTTCTGGTAAAGTTGGCCTTCCTGCTCCCAAAATGGACAGTGAAAACCCCGACAACACCGTTCCTGGCAATCAGACAGAGGCCAGTGCCCCGTCAAGGTAGTTTCGATAAGTCAGACATAGCTTTCATGGGTAAACCTTCGTCATATCACATTCCCTGTGACGGGGTACTAGTTGGAGTGGCGAGTGTAGCTATCATAATTGTGCTGACTGGTTGGTATAACTACCACGTCTATTTTGTTAAATGGCGAACGAATTCGTACATTGAACAAGCTTTTTCGCCGCAATTCATACCAACTGTAAAGAAACTGCAAGAGATTTCGGAACCTCAAGCTGTTTTTCTGTTTCCGATTAACCTTTATAAGGACACAACGCAGCGCCCGGACCTGTACACCATTGGCTTTCTCTTGCACGGAGATGCCCGATTTGCCGTCATGACGAACGATGAGGCTTCATTGGGTGAGACCTTGACCGAAGTAACCCGAGGACAGCGTATGGTCTATCTTTTGCAGTCTTCGAACGAGGACGACCCCAAGCATGCTATATCCTGGTTGTTGTCTGCTTTCGGAGAGCTTCAACCCACTTCGCTAGAAATACCAGGATATCAAGTAGACGCCTTTGATTTGGACTCTAAGGTCGAGGATTTTACCGATTTGCCGGAACCAGTGGCCGAGGATATCCCCTTTGAGCCAACTATGCAGTTGAGCAGCCATCGTTATGGCTCAAATTTGATGTCTGAGGGGTTTACATCTCAACAAGTTGAGTCTGGCGACAACTTGCTCATCGATCTTTCCTGGAAATTGCTGGCAGATAACGCGCCAGATTATAACGTCGCCGTGATTCTTAGAAATGCGTCCGAGCAAACGGTTACGCAGGCTGACTCGCCTCTGGTTAATGCTGCCGGACTTACCTCAGCACGGTGGCAGGCAGGCACAACGGAACACGTGTATCCTTCTCTGCCCATGCCTGTGGGCCTGCCTCCCGGCCAATATTGGCTTGATGTGGCATTGTATGATGCGACGACGCTTCGCCGGGGGACCCCTTTACCCAGCCAGGGTGACCTGTCTTACCGGCTGGGAGCGGTTACCGTGTTGCCCGCCGCTGGGGTCATGCCTTCGGTTGACGCGTTAGAACCAGGCGTACGCACTTCGATTCAAATTGCGCCCTCTTTGCAGATGGCAGGAGTTTCGTTACAAACTGAGAAGCCGTTACCTGTGGGTGGCTTGTTGCAGGGAGTCATCTACTGGCAAGCTCTGGCCACTATGAGTGATGATATCGTTGCTGATTACGTGATCGTTACCCAGGATGGCTTGGTGATCCCTCTGGCGCAATCAGTCCTGCTGGGAGGGAGCACGTATCCTACTCACCTTTGGCGTGCATCTGAAATTGTAGCCGATTACCTTTCGCTGCGGATACCCGCAAAGGCTCCTGGCACGGTATATAGGTTCGGGGTGCGACTGACAGGCGGCAATAGGGAGACCCTGGCCGAACTTCCTCTGGGTGAGTTAACGATCAATTCGTGGGAACGCCAATTTGAGCTGCCGGCTGATGTATCACCTCTGATGTCGCAACTGGGTGAGGCGATCAAATTAGTGGGTGCGCGCCTACCCAAAACAGGATCCCCGGGTGAGTCACTGCCTATCTATCTGTACTGGCAGACAGAACAAGACGCGACGTCAGATTACATAGCATTCGTCCATTTTCTGGATGAAACCGGCAAGCTTGCCTTTCAGAATGACTCAGTGCCTGGACAAGGAACACGTCCGGTACCCGGTTGGCTAGTGGGAGAAGTTGTAGAAGATTATCACAATGTAGCAATTCCCACTGATGTTGCGCCGGGCGTGTATCGTGTCACTGCTGGCCTTTATGATGCAAACAGCGGTAAACGCTTATCTCTTCTAAACCCATCGGATGGGGCTGAACATGGAGATGCGGTGTATTTAGGCTACATAGAAGTACAATGAAGATCTTCCCCAACTGATAAGCCTAATCCAAACGCTCTGA
>JAHELX010000535.1 GCA_024643945.1 Anaerolineales bacterium | reverse complement strand
CTTGATCTGAAGTCCAGGGCCGTATGTACCACTCCAGCTGTGGTAGACCTTTCCATACCTGTCAACTAACTTTGCTTTTTCAAATCCAACACCTAGGCCAAGGCCCCACGAGGAACTAACTACATCCGGCAGTAGCGTCTCATCGCCAAAGTCATCGTAGAAAGTGTATCCATAATGATTTCCATTCTTGCTACGAGCATAGTAGTGATACCTGAGAGTCCCCTGTCGCCACGGTGCGCGGACCCTTAGTTGATTTGCAGCAATATCTAGCAGGGTGAGAAATTGAGGAAGCGAAGAATTGTATCCGCAATAGGAACTACCAGGTAGAGCAGGACAAACCAAATTGATTGGTGAATTCATATAGTTGAACGAGAGTTTACCACGGTCACATCCAATGTATGCACTGACCGGGGCCTCTGTTCTGAGGGGATGCTTTATAGTACGCCAGCTCTCCTCAGCAAAATCTACTATCGAAGGCCATACAGCATCACCGTCCTCTGCATCCAAAAGAAGATGATACAACCCAGCTCGACCCCATTCATCACTACCGCTGAAAGCCGCCTTTATGGATGCTCCCTCTAAGGAATTCCTAATCACCCATTCCGGGAAAAGGCCAGATGGATCGCTTCTGTTTACTGGATTCCCCTGCACATATTGATAAGGCGGCTCATCTTCCATAGGGTCACGGCTCAGGAAAATTCCATCGCCAGGCGTGTACCACCGCGCTCGCAGATAGAGCAGCCCGATCTCATTTTCCCACCATTCCCCCGAATAACCATAAGGCGGGAGGTTTGAAGGGTCGGAAGACAGGGAGAATCGATTGGCCACGTCGTACAGATACTCGGTGGTATCGCCATTTATTATCTGCTGTAAACGGTTGCCTACCGGGTCATAGGCATACTCATACAGTTCACCCGTAGAATAGGCTGCCCCGGTCAAACGGTAGAGGTTATCGTAAGTGTAGACGAGAGTACGATCGAGAAGGGCCATCCGGCCCGGGCCTTCTTCAACCTGCTGAACAGTCTCAACAGGGCCAAAGCCGGAAGGCAGGTAGGTCGTGTCTGTGGTCAGGAGCAGCCGGTCTATGCGCAGCCCATCTTCCCTCATCCAGAGGCTGAGAGTGTACAAGCCGGTGGCTTCGACAGCCAACTGCGCCGTCGCGCCGCTCGTTGTGCCGTCGGTCCACGTCCAAGCTCTGGGCTCAAAGCCAGTGATACCAACAACTTGTCCTTCCATGCTGATGTAAGCCGAGTCTCCTGCAGCGTTGGGCGTAGGTCGGGCCGCTGATCACCTGCCCGTTTTCTGCCCTGGTCAGCAACCACCCCCGCTCTTCAGCCACTTACCCTGATAGGCTGTGCAACGCCATGAGGAGCACTGGCCCATGGTCCGCCCTCGCTTGAAACCGCCTCACAGCACTTCAGGGAACAGCCTTGAAAGCATACAGCCTGGTCTTGCCCAACGACACGAAAAGCATGTCCTCTGAGGCGGCCAGCCCGGGCACGGTCACGGCATTCGAAACCTCGGATACGTCCACAAACTGGATGTGGCCGATCTCCTGCCCGGTCACCGGATCGAAGCCGCGCAACCGGGCATCAGAGAAAATGCCGTAAAGCACACCCCTCAGCACTACCAGATTAGACAACAGTCGCCCAGAGGCAGTGGAATCTATGACAATAGGGTATCGCCACCGGAGCTCGCCAGTATACAGGTCGATGGCGAGCAGATCTTCTTGAGACGTTCTAATATAGACAACGCCCTCGTAAACGATTGGCTCAAATTCTACGCCCCCAGGGGAATGAGAATAGCTCTTCGTCCAAAGAGGTTGATTATCTTGGCCGTCCACTGCCGAGAGGGATTCGGGGCCACGGCCAAGCAACAGGACGCCATTATGCACTATTAGTGGAGAGCCATCCCACAACATACGATTCAACTTCCTGCTCATCTCGCCAGTATGGCTGTCCAAAACAACCAAGGTTCGAGTAAATTCCCAGACATACAGTTCCTCGGCAGATGAGTCATACCAGATAGGGCTTTCTCCGCGCTCTATAGGGCGGACATCGGATGTCCAGAGCACGCGTCCACCCACAGCCTCCAGTGCCTGGTAGGTGTTTTCTGAGGCAACAAACAGCCGCGTTTCGTAATCAGATGCAAGCCCTCGTACGCCCGATGGTGTTTCCCACTTGTGCTGGCCGGTTTTCAGGTCAATGGCTTGCAGTGATGGATGGGTTTGGAAAGCGAGTACCCTGTCCACAAGGAGAAAAACATCAGGCAAAGGAGCAAACATTCCATAATCAGCTCGATATCGCCATTTCTCAATGCCAGAGTCGGCATCGACCGCCCAAAAGTCCTCTCTCCCTCTCACAACAACATAGCCGGCGCGATGCAACGGCGGCCGCTCGATTGGCCCGGGTGCCTGATACTCCCAGGCCGGTGATAGAGGTAATCCCACAACGGTAAGGTCGGCCAGGCGGTCCTCGTTGCCATCCAGCAATTCAGGCGGATAGGCGGTGGCCCCTCGCGGAAAAAGAGACTGAAAAAGAGGAGAAAGAATCGAGGACCCTGAGAGCCGAAATTGCAGCACCAAGAGCAGGATAATTAACCACGGGCATAGGATTGCTGTAGCTAACAGGGTCCAGACCACGCGGGATCTTTTCTTGTTCATTGGGGTGTTAACCCGTTGGTTGGGTGCTGGGGCCAGCGATAATGGCGCAGGACGCTGAGCGCATTCTTCCTTAACGGACTGAGAAGAGGATTGAATGCAGTGAGTCGCCTGCCACCAAGCAGTCTATAGGCGATTCTACAGTCCTCCAGATTACATTCCGCGTCAAGTCCTTCCTCAATTAACCGAGCCAATTCTTCGCTATTACCATGCAAATTAAACGGACCCTGACCCTCGAGAGGTGCCGCAGTTGAGCTTCCTACTGAAAATCCGGTTGACGTTCCCATGGGAACTCCGGTCACAGCCGTCGAGACTCCTTCGAGTTGCATAATGTCAGTTAAATCTATAGAGAGACCTAGCGAAGCATAGTAGCCTCTGTAAGTTACTGTCATCTTGTCATACAAGATCGTCGCTGTCCGGGCCTGCTGCAAATTATCAATCCACTGATTGCCCTCAATTGGGTTTGCTGTTGATTCACTTATCCCGAACCCATACAGATAGAGTGTGCCTGCGAGGTGTCGACCGCGAGTATAGAAAGGACCTCCATATCTCGAAACATCTGAATACTTCCAAAAGCCATCTATGGTTCCCTGATAGTGCATCGTACTCGCGCTTACACCAAAGCTAGTTTCGAAGGTCTGTGACGCCCCCAGGAAAACCGCCCATTCCGTATGCTCGAAATCATAAACCCATTCGATAGCTATTGTTTTCGCAAAGAATACTTCTCCAAGGGGTCTTCTGCCAAACCCAACCTGATCGACCCAATCGGCAAAGTTGCTATAGGTGAGGCTAACACCTTCCATATACCCGTCGAAGGGCGGATCGCATTCATTTGTAGCAAAATAGCCGGACGGATCGAAGAAGTTGGCCGGGTTGGCCAGGGAGTAGAGATACGGATTCATCGACAAGGGCTGCCGATAGTCGCCTTGCCATGCATCCGGCGTTAAGAACCGCGCTATGTCTGGATCATACCACCGCACCCGTAGATGCAGCAGGTCAATCTCATCCTCCCACCACTCGCCCGTAAATCCATACGGATCGCCATCACCCTGCACCGGCACGCCGTACGGGTCAAACTCGTGATAGACTATCACATGGCCGTTCTCATCCACTGCCTGGCATCTTCGGTCACTCCCCAGCCCGTCGCTCAGCAGGTAGCGCCGGTCGCCGGCCGGGCTCTCAGCCACGATCACGCCCGGCAGACGCCGAGCATTTCGTGCTTGACTGCACCTAAAGTGTACCCGTCAACACCCCCGCCTGGCAAGAGGCAAGAAGTCCTAATGCGGACAAAAATTGACGGACGCGCCGTCTACCCCAATTGCAGTCCGGTCCAGCACCCCGAACGATGGCGCCAGTGCTACGGCGCAGCCTCCAGGTAACGGGCCAGCCAGCCGCCCCCAATGGGATAGTGGAACTCTCTTCCCTTGAAAGCACGGATAGCGCCGACCAACGCAAGGATGCCTGCGACCAACAGTCAGAGTTGGTCGATGATTTATTCATAGTGCCACACATCTCTGTTCGAGAAGAGAGTTCTAGGAACGTGCGTGTTTCATCTTCTTTTTCTTTCTTGATCGCGCATGCACGACCTGGTTAATGAATCTACGGACTTGATAGGCAAGTCCAAATTAAGGTGGACTGGCAGTATTCCCTGGGTCGTAGCCAGGCAGTCCATGTAAGCGGCTGAGTTGGAGCCGCGCCGTTCTCTGCTACTACATGAACGTCACCTGATGAGAAAATTATGCCATCATTTTATCACAACCTAAACACAAACGAGCCTAAAATTTGCGTAAGTTTTGGGTCACTACTTAGCTAGCCTTGCGAAGGTTTTTTGGCAATCTTCGCAAGGGGTATCTGGCCCAAGCGCATGATTTCTACCTCCAATCCCCACATGGCTCGCCTGGGAATCAGTCAGGCTGAGGGTCGATTGGTAGGCGTACGCGTGCTCCTCCTTGCCCCCCACTACTTGACCCACTCCTGACCAAAGTTTGACCGGCGGGCCGTGT
>JAHELX010000534.1 GCA_024643945.1 Anaerolineales bacterium | reverse complement strand
TAAGGTTGAGGCTGAGGTTAAGGTTGAGGCTGAGGTTAAGGTTGAGGTTGAGGTTAAGGTTGAGGCTGAGGTTGAGGTTGAGGTTGAGGTTGAGACGTGTTGATTTAGCGGGTGGCGGGAGCGGACTTGTTGCCCCCATTTGTAGAGAACGTAAAGGGCATGGGCGGCCAGCAGGAAGAAGGCAAAGTAGTGGGTGTAAAGGGCGGCGACGGCGGTCAGGACGTAGCTCCCCCCTATCCCCAGCCCTTCCCCCCTATGGAGGGAAGGGAGCGTCTGCCTTCGGCTGCTCGCCAGGCGCAGCAACAGGTAGCTGCTCAGCAAGCCCAGGAAGGTGAGCAGGGTGTACATGCGCGCTTCCTGCGCGTAGTACACATGCAGCGGCGACAGGGCCAAAAACAGGGCGGCCAGCCAGGCAGCGCGCTTCCCCAGCAGCCGCCGGGCGGTGATCCATAGCAGCGGAAGGGTGAGCACCCCGAAGAAGACGGAGGGGAAGCGCAGCGCGTATTCGCTGGTCCCGGCCAGCCGCACCCAAAGCCAGAGCAGGTAATAGTAGAGCGGGGGCTGGATGTCGTTGGCGGTCCACACCGTCAGCGCCGGGGGGGACATACGGGTGAGATACCAGCTTACCCCCTCGTCGTACCACAGGCTTTGGGCGGGCAAGCGGTAGACGCGCAGGGCGAAGGCGAGCAGAAGCAGCGCCAGCAAGGCCAGGAGAGGCCAGATTGTACTACGCCGGACAGGTTTAGGAGAGGTGATTGAGTCGTTCACAGCGAGGGCATGTTACCACACTCGCCGAGGGGGAACAAACGCACTGGAAAAAAGTCGCATTTTCAAACTCACATCAGTTTTCATCCCTCACCTGCCAGATTCAACACTTCGGCTACCAGGGCATCATCTAGTCGGATACCATCTTGTCGAAGTTGACTAATCAAGGGCCCCACGGCTGGCACAAGTCTACGTTCTTTGGCCTTGAGTAAAACCCCTAGCATGCCGGTCAACGTCAAGCCCAGCCGCCTGGCATGGCGTCGCGCCAAGCGTTCATCAATAATCACCAACTCAGCATTCAACTCCTGTGCCAGGGCGATGACCTCGGCCTCTCCTCGATCCAGGTCAGAGAGCAAATCGGCACGCCGTGGATCCTGCAAGGCGACTACTTGAATCCAGTTAGCTTTTTGCAGATCGGCCGTACCGACCCTGCTCGGTCCGCCAGCCATAACCTCGGTCCACACTGCCGGCGGGATCACAACCTTGCCATACAGATGCTGCAAGAGATCTAGCTCACCAATCAGAACCAGAGCAATGATGGGGGTAGTGTTCACAATGACCGTTTGGGGCCGTTCAGGCATTGGCCAGGTCCTGGGCTACTTCGCCTGGCTCCAAGCCAATAGGCGACAATCCGAAGCGATCCAAAGCAAACATGAAGGCTACCCGGCTCATTCCTGCCAGGCGGGCGGCCATACCAGTTGACAGCCGGCCCAGTTCGTAGAGTTTCACAGCCAGTAGCAGCCGGGCTTCGGCCTCAAATTCCGCCGGGCTCTCTTTCAAGGACAGCAATATATCTTCAGGGTAAGGTATAGTCAACACATTCTTCTGTTTCATCGCGCTTGCCTCCCATCAGAATTATACCCAACGCACGCGGAATTTGCGAATTTGGGGTCGCTAACGAAGTGAGATTCGAAAATCTACTCTACTCCATGAGAATTGGGGCCACCTTCAAGATTGCTCGACAAAGGGCGGGCGATCACAATAAGGCGATGGGTAGCGCCGGGGTTGGCACAGGTTATGAGAGTGAGTCGCTCGTCCTGGGTCGGGGTAATCAACTGTGCGTTTTCAATACGTGCCTCCAGAGACACATCTTTTTCCTTCACCGACAATTTCTGGGTGACGACGTAGTGGTAGTCCTGCTCGCCGGAAAAGATCGTGATTTCATCGCCGATTTCAACATACTTCAAGTTGCGAAAAACTGCGCCATTCACATTGCTATGACCGTTCAACACCGTGTTGCCTGGTTGGCCCAGTTTGGCCGAAAGGTTGTGCCAGCCTACCAGGTTATCCGTGGTACTCCATTGCCGGTAGGTTGCGCCATCAATGAGGAGCGACTCCCAACCTACCGGGGTAATCTTACTATCCAGGACGATGGCGGGAATTAGCAGCCGAGTAGGCGTGCCGACGGGGACATCCCGGATCTTTGGCTCCACGACCAGCTGATCAACGGACGATTCAGATGCTTCAGGAAGCAAGTGATCACCGTCGGCTCCAGCGGGCACCTCCAAGCCGCGGGATGAGACGGGCGAATGATTGGGGTTGATCCCGGCGGATAAATCTGCGGTCGGAGTTGGGTCCGTGCCTGGACCCAATTCAGCAGCGATGACGTTATCGGTAAAGAGCCAGTAGTCAATGCTGACATCGGCGCCGTTGAGGACCCGAATGTAATACGTTTCGCTGTCCACGACCCAGCCACTCCAAAGCAACTCGCCGGTGAGGGGGTTGCCGTCACGCGAGACGACGCCACCCGAGCCCAGGTTTTGCATAGGGTCTGCGTCGTCCCCACGCCAGCGGGTTATCTGGCCAGCAGAGAAGATCTGGAAGTTGACCAGATGGGCCCGGTTACCATCGTCTGGCGTGAAGAACAGTGTCAGGTCTACCCGCCGCTGAAAAGCAGCCTCATTTCCGCCCGGGACAAATGTGTACCACCGGGCTTCTCCTGGAGCCAAGGTACCGGTGTTTCTGCCGTCATTGAGGGGAATCGCCGTGAAGGGACTGAGACCACTCTCTGCGCCAGCGACCGCCTTCGACGTCAACAGATGGATGACAATGATCATCTGGCCTACAAAGATGAACCTGCCGGTGCCAATGATCATCCTTTTCATCACGAATTGACCTCCTACCTGGTTAGAATCTATAACCCCCTGGTAATGGGCTCGCCGCACAATAAAAAAGGTCCTCCCCAACCCTGCAAGCCAGATGAAATGTGACTGCAAGACAAGGTTATGAAGAGGGCCAAAAGGTACAGCATCCACGCAGGAACAGAAACGCTTCGGAGAATACTGCACGACTACAGAGTCTTTCCATGAGTGCTGCGAATTATGTTAAAGAATAGCTTGAAGTCACGATGTAATCAGGTTGCACGGCCACTGGCTCAATGGATCTTGAAAAAAAGGAACCGCCACACTCTCTACTATAACACAATTTAGAGAGTATGGCGGTTACAGCTCAATTACAGTGATCGCGCGAAGCGCGGAGGCGATTCTAGAACTGTCAGGGTAGTTCGATCTCGCCCAGCGGCACCGCTCTATCGCGGAAGATGAGGGCGTCGGGTCCGGTGGCGGCGACCCGTCTGAGATTGAAGTCGTACATACCGGCCACGAGGCGGTAGCTGCCCGGCGGCAAGTCAACTGGCAATTGGATGAGGTGAGCGTCAGCATAGACGCGGCCGGTTACCCACGTCTCAGTAGGCGCAGCGCCGTTGGCCGGGAAACTGTCATGGCTGGCGACGAGATTCCCATCGGCATCTAGCACGTGGGTGAAGACGGTATAGCTTTGAGTGGGAGTTCCCGCCGCCCACCAGTACAGGGTGACGCGTACCTGGTACCGAGCCGGCCGCTCGATCGTATAGCCGATGAGATTGGCAGCATTTGCCAGGCGGGCCGGCGGCAGCAGGGGAACCGCTCTTCCCCGGCTGGCGAAGAGTTGCAGCACATCTTGCTCGAAGTTGTAGGTCAGCAGCGGCTGGCCTCGGGCGTTGAGGGCACGTTCGACGCGGCCGGCGGCGTCGCCGGTGGCGACGACCCATACCTTATCGATATCGGCGGTAAGGTCGGCTACGGTCGGGGCGGCAGCGTACAAGCGGTCCCCACCGGCCAGGCGCACGTCGTAATCCCCATCCAGGTAGGGCCTGACGCGGCGCAGGAAATCCTGATCGGTCACCAGAAGCACGCTTGTTTCGGACTGGGCCTGCTCGGTGCCCAGGTAACCGATGAGCGAGGCAGCCGGGTCCTCGCTCAAACGACGCTCGGTATAGGCCCGTCCCATGGCTGGCATAGCGACGACGAATCCCAACCCCACCAAGGTTGCCAGTCCAGCCGGAGCATAACGCCGCAGGTAGGCTAACCGTCGCAGCGACTGCCCCCACAAGACTGTGCCGAATTCCACCAGCAGGGCGCCCAACACCAGCCAACGGGCTAAGACCACCGCCTCCAACAGCCAGGTAGCATCAGGTAGGAGGACAAAGTAGACAGGCTGCTCCAACACATTGAGCAGGGTCAGCAACAGACTGTAGGTCACACCCCGCGCGTCGGGGAAAAGCAGGATGATAAAAGGCAGCAGGTAGACCATGAACTGGGGGCTGTAGCCCTTGGAATAGAGCAAGAAGAGGGTCAGCGTGAGGCCAGCCAGGGCGACGACATTGTGCGGCCTGCGGTAGTCAGCGCGGCGTGTCCAGAAAAACAGGTAAAGCAGACCAAAGCCCAGGGTGATGAGCCACCACGGCAAGCTGCTGGCGTGAACGGCAAAAGCAGTCTCGGCCGGATTCAGCCGGTCCCCGCCGACGACGCCGTAACCAAAGTAGCCCTCCAGCACAGCCCACACCGTCTCCCACGACGAACGGCCGGCGATGCTCCGGGCCGTCGTCAACAGCCAGGCGGGCTGGGTCAGAAGAAAGGGCAGCA